>JAZFPV010000026.1:0-13301 GCA_036444795.1 Thermoplasmata archaeon | reverse complement strand
TGCACGGCGTCTTGGGCGTGAACCTCGTCTTGGACGAGGTGGATCAGGAGACGGAGAGCGTCAAGATCACCATCGAGGGGACGAACATCGACTATCCCCTCGTGGAGAAGGTAATCCGGGAGAGCGGAGCCGTGGTTCACTCCGTCGACAGCGTGTCCTCGGGCCGCAAGATCGTGGAAGAGGTCAAGACCCCTCAGGACCTCTGATTCTTTAACTCCTTGGCCACCGCGTGGAGGATGGCCGTCTTGGTGCCCCCACCCACAATGAGGATGCGTCCCTCTCGTTTTGCGGGCCGTCGAGGATGTGCGGCGCCAGGTTCGATTTCGACGCGATAGTCGCCCCGGCGTGCGGCCTGCGCGAGTTCCTCGAGGGTGGGATCTCGCACCGCGACTTTCGCCGGGACCCGTCTCCCCTCCTGGCGGGAGACCGCGCCGTCGAAGTACAAGGGGTAGAGAACGACGATTCGGTCGCCCCGAGAGACCACAGAGGTCCCAGGACGGAGGGCAGTAAAAAGGGGGCGGCTTACTCCGAACCTTCGAGGAGGACGGCGTGGACGGTGCCCACCTGGCCGGGCCGTGAGGTGACGCGCGCAATCCCCTTCTCTGTCTCAATCGTGGCCCCCTGGGTTACGATGTTTCGCGTCACGAAGTTGGGGTTCGCGGGATTGGTCTTGACGGAGAGGATACGCGTTCGCTCGGTCTTGCCGGTCTGAGGGCTGAAGAGATTCGCCCACTCTGCCCGCAGGAGGCGGGTCTTCTGGCGTCCCCCGAGGACCCGGATGGTCTTCCGCCGTTCCGGGCCGATGGTGGCGACCTCCCGCTCGCGGCCGATCTCCCGCCGCTTTTTCTTGGCGTGAGGGCGGCGCATGCCGCCGCTGGGCTTGCGGCGCGAGTGCTTCTGCCAGATCGGCATCCATTGCTCCAGGTTTGCTGGCGGGATAAAGCTTGGGGGACGAGGCGGACCGTCAGAACCCGAGAACAATGCCGAAGCCGAGGTCGCCGTAGATCACGTAGTACGAGGCGAGGTACGCCAGGATGGCCCCCGCGTTCAGAAGGGGCAGTCCCGCCTGCGGTCGGCCGCTCATGACGAACCGCATGAGGAGGGTGAACCCGAGGAGCGTGCCCAGCATTGTGGCGAGGGCGACCAGGAGGTTCGTCCCGACTCCGACCGCAGTGGTCAAGGGTTCCAGGTTCGCGAAGGCCGAGACGACCAGGATTCCGGGGATGATGATGTCCCCCAGGCCCATGAACATGGCCGCTCGTTCCTCCCCCGCGTCGATCCCTTCCTTCAGCCCGGGTTGGTCCCGGAAGGAATAGGGGAGGGATTTGGGGATGACGAGAAGAATGGGAAGGCGCAGGCCGGTGACGGCGTCCGCCAGCGCGATCATGTGCTTGGTTCGGTAGACGGCCACGGCGTCGTAGACGGCCAGCCCGATGAGGAAGACGAGGGCCGGGAGGATGCCGAAGGAAATCCCAATGATGGCGGTCACTCCGGCGGCCACCGCGAATCCCGTGGCATCCACTACCCACCATTCCGGATACTTCAGCAGGGCGTAGGCCAGGCCGAAGGAGAGGAGGAGCGTCCCTTGGGTGGCCGCGAGGCTCGCCCACGGCTCCGGAAGAAAGCCGAAGGCCAAGGCAAGGGGGACCGAGAACACGAAGAGCATGGTGATCGTGATGGCCCCCAGGATCACGTACTTCAGGACGCCCTCCCGTCGCTTCCGGACTAGGAGGAGGACGAAGGCGGTGAAGGCCAGGATGAGGATGAAGTAGAAGAGCGCGTTGCTGAGGGCATTGGGGTCCGGAAAGGCCTGGATGTCGGCCGCGAGAAAGGGGGCGGCCAGGGTGAGCGCGACGAGATGGGCCGCCACGAGGAGGCCCGCCAGGGCCAGAATGGCCCCGCCCTCACGGGCCATCGCTACTCCGGGGCGAGCTTCGCGAAGGCAACGTTCCCGACAATCTTCTCCACCTCGATTTTGACGACGATGCCCTTCGTGGTCCCGGGCACATAGATGACGTAGTTCTCCCGTCGGGCGACGCCGTCTCCCTTCTTGCCGATGTCCTGGATCATGACCTCATAGGTCTTCCCCACCTGCAGAATGGGTTCCTCGGTCTTGGCCGCCTTTTTGATGACCCTCAGGGATCGGCGCGCCCCGCAGGCATCGCACTGCAGGATGGCGATGCGCCCCTCCTTCACGATGTGGGTGTCGGGCCGATTGCACTCCGCGCAGAGGACATACTCATCGACGTAGCTCAGAATGCGCTTGTTGATCTTGTCGGCCGAGAGGCGCCCCTTGAAGAGCGCGCGGCGGCCCTCGAGGCTGCCCGAGGTACCCAGCTCCTTGAGGAGGAAGGCGAAGAGGTCCTTGGGCTTGCGATTGATGGCGTCGGCGATGTCGGCGAAGTTGCGAAGGACGGTGATCTGCCCTTCGAGAAGGACCACCGCCTCCGGGACCTGGAAGCGCTCGAGGGAGGTACTCGTCTCGGGGAGCTCCTTCTTGGCGTGCTCCAGGAGTTCCTCGTATGTGGGCACGCCCAATCCATTCGAGGGCGGCCTTATCAACTTTGGGCCAGGGCTAGGTAGCCAGTGCGGCCCGGACCAAGCCGTAATGGATCGGAGAGGGTCGCAGGGGTCGTGATTTGAACTCGGGATGGAACTGGGAGGCGAGGAAGTAGGGATGGCCCTCCAACTCGAGGATGTCCATCCGTCGCCCGTCCTCCGAGCGGCCGACGTACCGGAGGCCGGCTCCTTCCAGCTTGGACAGGAAGGCGGGGTTGATCTCGTAGCGATGACGATGGCGCTCGTAGACGGGCGTGCTTCCGTAGAGCTCGTGGGCCTTGGACCCCTCTCCGATGACCACCTCGTGCGCGCCCAGGCGCATGGTGGCGCCCATGTCCTCCACCCCCTGCTGCTCCGGGAGCAGGTCCACGACGGGATAGCTCGTCTTGGGGTCGAACTCGCTGCTGTTCGCCCCTTCCAGTCCGAGGACGCTTCGCGCGAATTCGATGGTGGCGAGCTGGAAGCCCAGGCAGACCCCCTGGAAAGGAATCTCATGTTCTCGGGCGTACCGAATGGCCCGAATCTTTCCCTCGATGCCCCGTTCGCCGAACCCGCCCGGGACGAGGATGCCCTGGGCCCCTTCCAATGACCCCACCCCATTCTTCTCCAAGTCCTCGCTTTCGACCCACCGGATGTTCACCCGGACATTCGCTTGGGCGCCCGCGTGTCGGAACGCCTCCACGTGGCTGATGTAGGAGTCCTGAAGGTGGGTGTACTTGCCCACGAGGGCGATCTCCACCGCGCCCTCCGGGTCCCGGAGGCGTTCCACGAAGGCCTTCCACCCCTCCAGGTCCGGGGACGTCCCCTCGAGGTCCAATTGCCTGAGCAGGTAGTCGGTGAGGCCTTGATCTTCCAAGAGGAGAGGGACCTCGTAAACGTTCCCCGCGTCCGGGGCACTCACCACTCCCTCCACCGGCACGTCGCAGAAGAGGGAGATCTTCCGCTTGACGTCCTCATTCAAGGCCTCGGGCGCTCGGGCCACGATCGCGCTGGGGTGGATTCCCACCGCCCGGAGTTCCCTCACGCTGTGTTGGGTCGGCTTGGTCTTGGCTTCCCCCACCACGGGGAGGATGGGGACCAGGGTCGTGTGCACGAAGACGCAGTTCTCCTTCCCCACATCGTTGGAGAGCTGTCGCAACGCCTCGAGGAAGGGCATGGATTCGATGTCCCCCACGGTGCCTCCGACTTCCACCAATGTGACGTCGACCCCCGTCGATTCGGCGACGTCTCGCACCATCATCTTGATCTCGTCCGTCACGTGGGGAATGATCTGAACCGTGCTCCCGAGGTAGTCGCCATGGCGCTCCTTCTCGATGACCGCCAGGTACGCCTTCCCCGTCGTGATGTTGTGGTCCCGGCTCAGCTGGACGTCCAGGAACCGCTCGTAGTTGCCCAGGTCGAGGTCGACCTCGCCCCCGTCCTCCAGCACAAAAACCTCGCCATGCTCGAAGGGGTTCATGGTCCCCGCATCCACGTTCAGGTAGGGGTCAATCTTGATCGCGGTCACGGAAAGGCCGCGGCTCTGGAGGTTGCGGCCGATGCTGGAAGTGGTAATCCCCTTTCCCAGTCCGGACAAAACCCCGCCGGTCACTATGACATATTTCATAATCGCAACGGGGAATTCACAGAGGCGGGAGGCAATTTAAACGTTGTCACCGACCTTCTTCCCTGTCCCGGTTTGCGCCTCCAGATGCTTCCGGATGGCCTCTAATACCCCCCTCAGATTGGCCCGTTTCTCGTAGGCCCGCTGGGCCGCCTCAACCTCCTTCGCTCGCCCCTTGACCTCTCTCGCGAAGGCCACCATAATCTGCAGGGCCCGGACCACTTCGTCGACGATCGCCACCGTGGCGGCTCGGCTGGTCCGGGACAGGGGATTCAGGTCGATGGAGAGGACCGTCTTGTGCATCCCGACCAACGCCTCGGCCCGGTCGCCGTCCTCGAGCGGCACAAGAACGACGTCGCTCCCGTAGAGGCCTTCGCGGCTGCACAGGGCTCGAGGATGATCGAGGCCGGGGAGGGACGCGTCGGGGTCCCTCCCGAGGACCTCCGGAATGCCCCGTTCCTCCAGACGGGCCACCAGCGCGTCGACCCGCGCCTTTGTACGGTGGAATACGTTCACCTCGACCCGTGCCCCGGTCGCCTTCGCAAGCTCCCGCACCTCTTCGGCCGCCAGGACAGCCACGTTGCCGTTGACCGAAAGGACGGGGCGTTGCGCGCGCAACAGGTAGGCAGCCGCGGCCTGGGCGGCCACCTTCGCCTCCGGCACGGTGCGTTCCCCTAGGAGGTAATCAAACGCCTCTCCGCGTCCGTGGGCGACGAGCCCTTCCCAGGCGACCAGCCCCTCTTGGGCCGCCACGACCAGTTTCTCCCGCACCACCAGCGACCCGTAACGGGGATGAGAGGGGGGAATGGGGTAGTTCAACACGAGGAGAGCCGCGGCGGGGTTAAAGGGATTGACGACCGCCCACAACCCTCGCCGACCCCCCAATTAGGTTCTTAGCTCCGGGTCCGCTGTCTGCGGGTGGGAGGAGATGCTGGTAGGCGTCGTCGGGAAGCCCAATGCGGGGAAGAGCACGTTCTTCGCGGCCGCGACCCTGGCCCCCGTCGACATCGCCGCGTACCCCTTCACGACAATCAAACCCAATCGAGGCATCGCCTACGTCACCCGTCCCTGCCCTCACCCGGACCTCGGGACCCCGTGCGACCCTCATAACGCCCCCTGCACGGACGGAGTCCGGTTGGTCCCCCTCGACCTGCTGGATGTGGCCGGGCTGGTCCCGGAGGCTCACAAAGGGCGGGGCCTAGGAAACCGGTTTCTGGACGACCTGCGGCAGGCCTCGGCGTTCATTCACGTCGTGGACGCGAGTGGGGCCAGCGACCCTGAAGGCAACATCGGATCGCCGGGGGACCACGACCCGACGGAGGATGTGCAGTTCCTAGAGGATGAGCTGGCCCACTGGATGGCCGGCATCCTCGCGAAGGGATGGGAGAAGCTGGCCCGTCGTGCGGAGATCGAGGGCGAGGATCTGGTGAAGCTGCTCACCGATCGGCTGACAGGCTTGGGGTTCCGGGAGAGCCAGGTCCACCTCGCCCTGCGCCAGGCCGATCTGGAGGGGGCACCGCGGGACTGGAGGGAAGGGGATCTCATGGCCCTCGCCCGGCAGCTCCGTCGCGTCGGGAAACCCATGGTCCTGACGGCCAACAAGGCCGACATCGCTCCCGAGGACGCGTTGGCGTCCCTCCTGGACCTTCCCGGTGTGCGCGCGGTTCCTACGTGTTCGGAGTGCGAGCTGGCCCTCCGGCGCGCCACCAAGGCCGAGCTGCTGGATTACGTTCCGGGGGCCCCCGTGTTTGTCCTCCGCCCGGACTCCTCCCTCACCACGGAACAGGCTGACGCCCTGGAGAAGATCCAGACGCACCTCGATCGGTTTGGTTCCACGGGCGTCCAACGCAGCCTCGAGACCCTCGTCTTCGAGGAGATGGGCAGGATCGTGGCCTTCCCGGTGGAGGACGAGACCCACTGGACGGACAAGGACGGGCATGTCCTCCCAGACGCCTTTCTAATGCCCCGCGGGAGTGTCGCAAGGGACTTAGCTTACATGGTCCATACTGACCTCGGGGACAACTTCATCCGGGCGGTGGACGCGCGGACCAAGAGGGTTCTGGGCAAGGATTATGAGTTGCAGGACGGCGACGTGATCCGCGTCGTGGCGAGGTCGTAGCATGACGGCGCACGACGTCCGGCTGCTGGCCGCCTCCTATCGTCGCGAAGGGGATGACGAACACCCTGTTATCGAGCTCTTCGGCAAGACCCGGGATGGCCGGTCCATCACCGTGGAATACCGAGGTTTCCGCCCCTATTTCTACGTCGTCGAGCCGCCGCAGTCTCTCCGAGGCGCCTTCGAGAGGGACCCCGAGGTGGTCGAGCTCCGAGAGGTTGAGCTCGAGGTGAACCCCCTCGAGAAGAAGGCGTGCGTCCAGGTGGTGATGCAACACCCGTGGCGCACCCCGGAATATCGAAACAAGGCCCGACAGTTCGGGTGCGAGGTCCTCGCGGCGGACATCCCGTTCGTCCACCGCTTCCTCTACGATCGGGACCTGGGCTCCTGCTTCCGGGTTGAAGGGGAAGAGGTCGAAGGGGGCTATACAACGGAGCTCGTCTTGCGCGCCGCCTCCTTCGAAGAGTGCGAGCCGTTCAATCCGAGGCTGAAGATTCTCAGCTTCGACATCGAGAACAGCATCGAAGACGGGCACCTCCTCACCCTGGGCATCGCCATGCGGGGCCCCGACGGGGACATTCAGACGCAGGCCCTCCGCGGCGGCGAGCGGGAGATCCTCCGGGATTTTGTCACCTTGGTGGAAAAGGAGGATCCGGACGTCCTCAGCGGGTACAACATCGGCGGATACGACATCCCCGTCCTCGTGAAACGCGCCCGAAAGGGCAACCTGGGCGAACTGGCTCTCGGCCGGGATTATGCCTCCTTCTTCCAAATCAACGAGCGAATGTGGCGGCTGCACGGACGGGTCATCGTGGATGCATGGTGGAGCGCCCGGACGGACCTCCGACCCAAGCAAGAGACCCTCGACTACGTCGCCCGTCAACTCCTGGGCGAGGGGAAGCAGGAGGTGGATCCGACTCACATCGACGAGGAGTGGGAACGGGATCCGGAGCGGGTCATCCGCTATTGCATGAAGGACGCCGAGCTCTCGCTTCGGATCCTGGAGAAGTTGGCGAGCGTGGAGAAGGGTTTGGACCTCGCCACCGTCTCCCGTCTGCCGCTGGACGACGTCCTGAACGGGCGTACGTCCAACCTCATCGATTCCCTCCTCATCCGGGCCGCGGACCGGGCCGCCTTCGGAGTCCCCATGACCCGACGCCGGGGTCGGGCGGAGTCCATCGAGGGGGGGTACGTCCACACCATCGATCCGGGCCTCTACGAGTGGGTCGTGGGCATGGATTTCCGAGCCATGTATCCCAGCCTGATCATCGAGAAGAACATCTGTTTCTCCACCCTCCATCCAGACGGCGAGATCGAAGGGCCGACGGGGATCCGCTTCCTTGGCAAGGAGAAGCGGCAGGGGATTCTGCCGCGGATCCTGGCGGGACTGCTGCAGCGTCGGGAGGAAGTCCGCGCCAAGGGGGCCGAGGCGGACACCGAGGACCAACGGGCCTACTATCGCCGGCTGGAGGATGCGGTGAAGGTCCTGATGAACGCGTTCTACGGCGTCCTCGCGTCCTCCTTCTACCGCTTCACGAACCCGAAGATCGGCGGGAGCATCACCGCCTTCGCCCGGGAAAACATCAAGGAGGTGATCCGGCGCCTGGAGGCACGAGGAAACCAGGTGATCTACGGGGACACGGACAGTGTCTTTTTCTCACCCGGGGCGGATTCCGTAGACGGCTGTGTGGCCGAAGGCCAGACCCTCGCGGCGGAACTCTCGGGGCCCGGCATGCAGCTGGAGTTCGAGCGCGTGTTTCGCAGTTTCTTCTCCCACGGTCGGAAGAAGCGATACGCGGGTCAGGTCATCTGGCCGGAGGAACGCCTGGTCGTCCGGGGGTACGAGATTCGACGGACGGATGCATTCGACCTGCAGAGCGAGTCCCAGACGGAGGTCCTGGAGCGGGTCCTCCGAAACGAGATCGAGGAGGCCATCCAGTTCGCTCGGGAGACGATTCAGCGGGCCCAGAACGGGGAGGCGGAAGCGGATCAGCTCGTCATCTCCCGTACCGTGAAGGAGCCGGCCCAGTACGTGAATCCCGACTCCATGCCCAACGTGCAGGCGGCCATGAAACTGCAGAGGATGGGCTACGAGTTCGTGGCCGGCATGAAGGTCTCTTGGGTCGTGGTCAACGCCAAGAAGAGCCCGATGGAGGTCGAGCCATACGTCAGCGGACGGCCCTTCGAGGAAACGCCGGATTGGGAATATTACGCTCGGCGCGTCGCCCAGACTCTTGGTTACATCACCGAGGTCTTCGGGTGGGACGAGAAGAGCCTCCTGGCGGGAAGCCAACAGGTCACCCTCTTCCAGGGGGGCTTCGGAAAGGAAGCGAAGGCCGGTCCTCGGAAGACGGACCGCCCTCTCACGCTCGAGGACTTCATGTAGGACCCGGTCGTCTTAAAAGACGAGAGGCACGCGAGGATGCTCGAGAGCAAGAAGGCGGACCTGGCAGAGTTCGATGCCGAGCGGGCTTGGCTGAGGGAACCCGACCTGTTTCAACGCTTCCGAGTGCCCGACCGAGGCGTTCCTTTGGCGGATGCGAAGGTCGATCCGAACGAGATGCTCTTGGTGGTTGAAAGGGCGCGCGCGCGTCGGGCCTTCCTGGTGACGGAAATGGCCTACCACCATGTGGCACAGGGCGAGCTGGGGGGCGAGCCGTACCTCCTGAGCTTCTGCACTGTCTGCCACAGCGGCGTGGGGCTGGACCCTCGCATCGAGGGGGAGGTTCACTCCTTCAGCGCCGGCGGACTCTACAACGGACTGGTCTTGCTGATTGACGATGAAAGCCGAACCTACTGGGATCACATCCGCGGTTTGGCCGTGCACGGGCCTCTGCGGGGCTCGCAGATGGGCGCCTTTCCTCTCGAGGTAACGAACGCCCGGACGGCCATGCGAAACGAGCCGGAGCTCACCTTGTCGCGGTCGAAACCCAGTCGGTCCGCCCGCGCCTTCGGTTGGATGTCTCGCCACACCTTCCGCCGCAAAGGGTCCCTTCCTCCGGGCTTTCGGCGGACGATGGGACCGAAAGACGAGCGCCTCCCTGAGATGACCCACGGCCTCGGTGTCATGGTACCTGGGGTGCAGCGTTTCTATCCCCTCAGCCGAATCGCGGGGGGCGTGGTAGACGAGATTGCGGGTCGTGAGCTTCGTGTGGGGGTCGATGAGGAGACACAGGTCCCCAGGGCCAACTGGAAGGACGACGGGGCCCCTCCGATGCAAATCTTCGCGCGGTGGTATGGATTTGCCGCCACATTTCCCCAGACGGGCGTCTTCAAGGCGCCTACCCCGACGCCGTGACCATGTGCGGGGTTCCGAAGGGCTTTATATTCAGTCTGGGGTAAATCGGAGTCGCGGCGTGAGCGCTGCAGGGTCGTGAAGATGGTGGCGAAGGGCAAGAAGGGCGAGTCGCGCGCCCCGAGGGGGTTCTACCGGAGCATCCGGGAAGCCTGGAAGACCCCGAGCCAGACCTACGTTGGCCCCCTGCTCCGCGCACGGATGATCGAGTGGCGAAAGGGCCCCTCGGTAGCCCACCTCGATCGACCCACACGACTGGACCGGGCCCGGTCGCTCGGATACAAGGCGAAGCAGGGAATTGTCGTCTCCCGGTCACGGGTCCGGAGGGGAGGGCTGCGAAAACACACCATTCGGGGGGGCCGAAAGCCCAAACAGAAGGGCATCGCCAAGATCACGATGGCAAAGAGCATTCAGCGCATTGCCGAGGAACGCGCGGGCAAACGGCATCCCAACATGGAGGTCCTGAACTCCTATTGGGTGGGCGAAGATGGCCGCTACAAGTACTACGAGGTGATCCTCGTCGATCCCCACAGCCCGTCGATCCGGGGGGACAAGGAGCTGAAGTGGATTCGTCGACCCGGTCACAAGGGACGCGCGGTGCGTGGGCTTACCTCGGCCGGAAAGAAGGGACGAGGGTTGCAGCGAAAGGGGAAGGGCGCGGAGAAGGTGAGGCCCTCGATTCGCGCGCACCAAGGGAAGGGGAAGTAGGCTAAGCGGGGCCCAGAACGGTCGCGCGCAGACCCTCGAACCGTCCCGTGTCAAGACCCATCAGCGGGTAGAAGGCCGGCCGAAAGTCGTCCTCGGGCGTTGGCGGCGACACCCAAGGATAGACGAATCCCCGCGCTCCCACCTCGTCCGCGACCCCGCGCATTTCCTCCAGCGAATCGATTGACCGCCAGCGAAGGTCGGGATCCCAGGCGCGCAGCCCGGAGGCCCATTGCTCTCCCGATCGGAAAACCGGAAGGACATAACAGCCTCGCTTCATCATGAGCCACGAAGCCATCGCCCCTTCCTGGGTCTCCACTAGGCTCACCACTTTCCCTTGGGTGCCAAGAGGCAATCCCCCGACGCCCGGTAGGATCTCCGTGAACAGGAAGGCGATCGGGCCTCGGACCTCCACATGAATCTCCCAATCGGGGGCGGTTAGATTGACCCTTAGCTCGGGAAGGGCGGAGAGGATGGCCGACCCGACCAAGCGAGCCACGTCCGCACTGGTGAAGGGATGGTCCCCCACACGACGGGTTCGGACAGCGAAGCTAGGTCCCTCCGTCCAGACTGCCTTCGCCAGTTGAACGGCCTTCGCAGAAACGTCCTTCAGGTCGGCCGCCGTTTCCCAGACCGGGCTGAAGGAAACGAGACCGAATACCCGGCCAAGCAGGCTGCGGCCTTCCGATTCGTCTGTCTCCACGAAGACCCGTCCCTCCTCCTCCGACACCTTGGCCTCTGTGCCCCCGTCGCCCAAGAGACGGAGGATGTTCTTTCGTAGGCGTCTCATCATCTGGCCTCGCACATGGCGCCCCTTGAGCCCCATTTCCCCGTACCGGAGGAGGAATTTCACCCTCGCATCAAGGGGCCCGAGATACATGCGCCTTCGCGTCCCCGCCCCCTCCTGCGAAGATACCTTTTTCCCAGGCTCCCGATTCGACCCGCGTGGATTTGCTGACGCTGACGGTGGTTTCCATTCTGGTCTTCGTTGTGGCCTTCGTATACTCCAACCTGGGCCTCGGTGGGGGCACACTCTATGTCCCCATCCTCCTGAGCTTCGTTACCCCGTTCAAGGAAGTGGCCGTGCCCATGTCGCTTGCCTTCACCCTGGCCACCGCCCTGCCCGCGACGTTCAACCACTATCGGAAGAACTTGGTCCACACCCGACTGGCGCTTATCTTGGTGGGCGGCGCCCTCATTGGCGCCGTCCTGGGGGCCCTGTTCACCCTTGCAATCACGCGGGAGATTTTCCTCCTGTTCTTCTCGACGATCCTCGTGG
The DNA here is from genome assembly GCA_036444795.1 of Thermoplasmata archaeon. Lineage (GTDB taxonomy): Archaea > Thermoplasmatota > Thermoplasmata > RBG-16-68-12 > JAJISG01 > JAJISK01. The sequence goes on along the minus strand of JAZFPV010000026.1, from coordinate 1,744 downwards.
TGGTCGGGGGGAAGATGCTTTGGGACTGGCGAGGCCATGCTGAGACTCTGGAGCGTGATGACGACTCGAAGATGACGCGTCCCCGACTCGGCATCTCCTCCACCGCGACCCTCTCCTCCGGGTTTCTTTCCGGCAGCCTGGGTATCGGGGGCGGGGTGGCCAACGTCCCCATCCTGGTCTACGGTCTCGGTCGGCGCACGCGCCTCGCCATCGGGACCTCTACCCTCATGATCGTGCCCACATCGATCGTGGGTGTCCTGAGCTACCTCTACTTCGAAGGCCTGGCGACCGTGGACGTCGGGTTGACCGCCTTCCTGTGGGTCCTCGTTCTCGTCGGCTCCTTCCTGGGGTCCTACTGGGGACTCCGCAAGCTTCGATCCCGGTCCGTCGCGCTTATTTTTATCGTGGTCCTTTTCGTCGCAGCAGTGAAGCTGCTCACCGACCTGATTCTGGGGAGCTAAGATTTAAGCGACTCTCCAGCTTGGTGCCGCGGTGGACTCCTCCCCGGGCGGCAGCAGGGGCGACAAGGACCCCCTGCAGGTCGCAGGCGAGAGTCTGGTGGAGGCCTACGTTCGAAGCGAGGAGTTGAGACAGGTTCCCTGGCTGGTCCTCCTACGCAAGGTGGCCTTCGCCCTCGCCGGCGCCTTCACGTTTATCCTCGGCATCCAGCTGATGCAGGTCTCCGCCGAGGCGTTGATCCCCACCCTGACGGCGATCTTTGGCTCCCTCATCGAGGTGCCTCACAATGCGCTCGGGTTTGGGTGGCTTGTGACGTATGCGGTCCTCAGCGGGTCTCCTATCGCCGCCCTCGGCTTGGGGTTCTTCGACGCGGAAGTGGCCACGGCCGTCTCCACCTATTTCATGATCATGGGGTCCCGTTTCGGGGCCTCCTTCATTGTCATCGTGATCGGCACCATCGCGATCCTGCGGGGCGGGGGGCGGGAGGAGAGCCTCTCCATGGGCGTCCTCGCCTTCCTGGTGACCTACTCGGTCTACATTCCTGCCCTCTTTCTGGGATTCCTTCTGCTCGACAGCGGTTCGTTCGCCTGGCTCGTCGTCTCTACGCCGCCCACGATCATCGGGATCGTCGACCTGATCTTCGGTCCGATTCGGGACACGTTGGCGGCCCTATTGCCCCCTGGGGTCGTCTTCTTCCTGGCCTTCCTGGCCCTCTACGCGGGCTTCTCCCTCTTCGACCGGGCCTTCCACCGCCAGGAGGTCGAGGAGGTCGAGGTCACGGCCCTGCATCGCGCCTTGGAGGTCCCCCTGTTTTCCTTCATTCTGGGAGCCGGGATCACCTTCCTCTCCACGAGCGTCTCGCTCTCCCTGGGCATGCTGGTCCCTCTCTACCTCAAGGGGTACCTTCGTCGTCGGGACGTGATTCCGTACATCATCGGGGCGAACATCACGACCTTCGTGGACACCCTCCTCGTGGCCTTCCTTCTCTCCAATTCGTCGGCGACCAACATCGTCCTCATCGCCATGTTCAGCGTCGGCGCCGTCTCCGTTCTGGTCCTGCTCATCTACCGATGGTACAGCAAGGCCATCCTGTGGCTATTTCACTGGACCTTTCACAGCAATCGCGCCGTGATCGGCTTCGGCTTCCTCCTGGTCGTTGTTCCCCTCATCTTGGTGGTGGTATGACAGCGTCAGACGGCGGGAAAAGGGACGGGGGGTAGGGATCGGACATGGCCCAGCGTCGCAAGAGCCCTCGTCGCCGAATCCTCGTCGCGACGAACCGATC
>JAZFPV010000025.1:0-7906 GCA_036444795.1 Thermoplasmata archaeon | reverse complement strand
GGGGACCGACCCTTCTGCGTCGTGGCCCAGGCCGGGTCCATCAACGTCGGGGCCATCGACCCCATGGAGGACATCGCGCGGGTTTGCCAGGAGCGGGGACTGTGGTTTCACGTCGACGGAGCGTGCGGCGCCGTGGGCGCCATGCTCCCCGAGAAGCGCCCCCTCTTCCGGGGGATGGAGAAGGCCGACTCGATCACACTCGACCCGCACAAGTGGCTCTACATCAACTACGAGTGCGGATGCGTCCTCGTCCGGGAGCCGGAGAAGCTCCGTCGGGCCTTTTCCCTGACGGCGCCCTACCTGCGCGGGGCGTTGCCCACCGAACACACGGGCCTCGACTACCTCGAATTCGGACCGCAGATGTCCCGAGGCTTCCGAGCCCTCAAGGTCTGGATGAGCCTCAAGCACTACGGCGTGCGGGGGTACCGTCAGCTCCTCTCCCAAAACGTGCAGGCCGCCGAGCACCTCGACGGGCTCGTCCGGGAGGCCCCCGACTTCGAGGCCCTGCACGAGCCGATCATTTTCATCTACTCCTTCCGCTACGTCCCCCAGGATCTGGACGCCGTGCCGGTCCAATCAGGGCGTTCTCCTGACGCCGTCGACCTGTACCTCGATTACCTGAACCAGCGGATCGCGGACGAAATCCAACTCTCGGGCTTGGCCTTCGTGATGACCACCAAGATCCATGAGCGGCGCGTCCTGCGACTCTCCATCTGCAGCCACCGGACCACCCTGTCCGACATTGATGTGGTCTTTGGAAAGCTTCGGGAGCTCGGTGAGGCCGTCGATCGGAAGGAGCGAGGAGATCACCTCGGATAGGCCGGGAAGGTTTCACCCGTAAGGAATTAAGCCCCTCTTCGTTCGTCCTTCGTGGCTCTCGCCATCACAAACCTGCTCGAGCTCGAGGCACGAGCCCAAACCAAGATCCCGGAGCCGGTTTTCCACTACATCGCGGGAGGCGCAGAGGACGAGGTCTCCCTTCGACGGAACCGGGAGGCCTTCACCCGATGGGCGCTCCGGCCGCGCGGCCTGGTGGACGTGTCCGCCCGAGACACGTCGGTGGAGGTTCTCGGAGAGACGCTCTCCATGCCGATCCTCGTCGCCCCCACGGCGTTCCATCGACTCGTCCACCCGGAGGGGGAGGTGGCCACGGCCCAGGGCACCGCCGCGGCGGGCTCCCTTCTTGTGGCCAGCACGCTATCCACTCGATCCCTAGAGGCCATCGCGGCCACGGGGCCAGCTCCTCGCTGGTTCCAGCTCTATGTCTACAAAGACCGAGAGGTCAGTGCCGCCCTGATTCGACGCGCGGAAGCGGCCGGGTACACCGCCCTGGTCCTCACCGTCGACACCCCGCAAGGGGGCCGACGGGAGCAGGAAGAGAGGGACGGGTTTACCCTGCCTCCGGGTCTTGGCCTGAGGAATTTCGAGGGCAAGGGGATGGACCAGCTCCCTTCGGCGGAGGAGGGGACCTCGGGGCTGACCGCCTATTGGACCCAGATGCTGGACCCGTCCCTCTCGTGGGATGATCTGGATTGGGTTCGAACGGTGAGCGATTTGCCTCTCATATTGAAGGGCATCATGACGGCCGAGGATGCCCGGAAGGCGGTCGAACGAGGGGTCGAGGGCATCGTCGTCTCCAATCACGGCGGTCGCCAACTCGACGGAACCTTGGGGACCCTGGATGCGCTGCCCGAGGTGGTGGATGCGACCGAGGGGAAGGCGGAGGTCTACGTGGACGGCGGTGTACGGCGGGGGACGGACGTCCTCAAGGGACTTGCCTTGGGAGCGCGCGCGGTCCTCGTGGGTCGCCCCATCCTCTACGGGCTGGCCCTGGAGGGGGCCTCGGGCGTCCAGGCCGTCCTCGAACACCTCCAGGAGGAGTTGGATCGCGCCATGGCCCTCAGCGGGCTAGCGAGCCTGGAAGACATCGGCCCTTCGCTCCTCCAAGACCTTCGATCGGGTCACGGCCCGACCTCCTCTATCGCATGAGGAAGCCGCCGTCGACCGCCATCAGCGTCCCCGTCATCAGGCTCGCATCCTCGGAGGCCAAGAACGCCGCCTTGCTTGCCACCTCTGCGGGGTCCCCGAAGCGCTTCAAGGCGGTCTCGTCCACCAGGGCTTGTCGCTCCTTCTCGGTGAGGGTAGCCATGGCTTGCGTGTCGATGCTCCCCAAGACCAGGCTGTTGACGTGGATGTTGTCGGGGCCCAGATACCAGGCCAGGGACTTCGTGAGCGAGAGCAGGCCGCCCTTGGCCAGCAGGTAGGAAATTCCGACTACGTCGCCCGACATGGCCGGGGTGGAGCTCACGAAGACGATGCGTCCCCTAGCCGACTCCTTGAGGTAGGGGATTGCCGCTTGGGCCGTGAAGACGGATCCGAGCAGGTCCACCCGGAGGGGCCGCATGAGGATTTCCTCCGTGAGTTCCTCGAAGGGCGCATACCAGTCGTCTCGGTGGTAGGGGTAGCCCGCGTAGGCGACCAGCGCATCCAGTCCCCCCAGCGCCGTGGCGACTTCATCGACGAGGCCTTGGGCCTCCTCCCGCCGTGAGACATCTGCCTGCACGGCCAGAGCCTGGGTGCCCGTGGCCTCCAGTTCTTCCACCAGCTTCTCGGCCTTCTCCTTGGCCGAACTGTAGTGTACGCCGATCCCGGCCGCCCCTCGAGCTGCGAACTCCCGGGCGGTGGCGGAACCCATGCCGCCGGTCCCCCCGGTAATCAGGGCGCGTGTCCCTTCAAGCATTCGGGCCATTGCATGGCCAACGGACTCCTCAATAAAGGGGGTTTCCTCGCGCCGGAGTGACGCGGGCGTCAAGCCGTCGACTCGGGCTCGATCCCTTCCAATGCCTCGAGGATGAGACTGACGTCGGGATACCCCCGTTCCCCCAGCTGGATAACGTACTCCTTGTCCACTACGTAGGTGGTGGGGGCGATGGACCCGTCCTCGTCGAGGGCATGGAAGTCCTCGGCACACCCCTTGGCCTCGTCGATGAGGAAGGCAAACGGCAGGTTGTTCCGGTAGACGAAGATGGACTGAAACCGCTGGTTCGAAGGCGAAATGCCAATGATTTCGGTATCGGTGGCCTTGATCTCCTCGGCCCGCTCACGGACCCGTCCCAGGTAGGCGGTATTCTCCTCCGAGCTGTCCGCCGGCGGGCAGAACATCAGGAGAAGGTTCTTTTTTCCCTTGAAGTCCCGGGTGTCGAAGATGCGTGCGTAGGTTGCGGGGAGGTGGAAGCGAGGCGCCTTCTCCCCCACGGGAATGGGGTCCATGGTTCCAGTCGGGCCGTCGAGGCCTTCGGCGCCTAAATACTTGACCGGGAGGCTCAGACTTTAGTAGCGGCCGACAGTAGGCCAGGCCGTGACTTCCCTCTTGGGGGCCCACGTCTCCATCGCCGGGGGGGTGGAACTCGCACCGGGCCGCGGGGACGACCTCGGCTGTGAGGCCATCCAGATCTTCTCGAAGAACCAACGCCAGTGGGCGGCCAAGCCCCTCACGGACGAGGCGGCGGCGGCCTTCAGAGAGGCGCTGCGCAAGTCCCAACAGCGGGCCACGGCCATCCACACTTCCTACCTCATCAACCTGGCAGACCGGCGGGAGGAGAATGTGTCGAAGTCCCGCGACGCGTTTGTGGTGGAGCTGGAACGAGCCCAACTCCTAGGGGTCCCTCATCTCATCTTCCATCCGGGGAACCACCGGGGGGAGGGGATGGAATTCGGCATCCAGCAGATCGCCGCTAGCCTGGATCTCACCCTGGACGAGGCCGTTGCTCCCGATGTAAACGTCTTGTTGGAGGGCACGGCCGGGGCCGGCAACGCGGTCGGGAGCACCTTCGAGCAGCTCCAGGGCGTCCGGGAGGCGGTGGATGATCCCGGGCGGGTGGGATTCTGCTTCGACACATGCCACCTGTTTGCCGCCGGCTATGATATCCGGACCGAGGAGAACTACGAGCTGATTATGCAGCACGCGGAGAACGTCCTGGGGCTCGAGAACGTCCGGGCCTTCCACATGAACGACTGCAAAGGCGAGCTGAAGTCCCACCTCGACCGACATGAGCATATCGGCCAAGGCGGGATCGGGCTTGAAGGATTCCGCCTCCTCGTCAACGACCTCCGGTGGGATGGGGTTCCCATGTACCTCGAGACGCCCGGGCGGGAGGAGCACTTCAAGGAGAACCTCGCGGTGCTCCGGGGGCTCCGAACGTCCTAGGCCCTTGGATCCCAAACGTGTACGCTGCCAGAATCCCGCCAGAGTCTCCCCCGACTCGCGGAGGAGGTCCTCGCCCTGTCAAACCAGCTGCCTAAGGGTCCGATCACGTCGTCGAGGCCGGACGCGCAGCCGCACACTGAACCGCACCCCGCACCGCTAGCGCCACATCGTAGAGGGCCCGGATGAGTCGCGGAATGAGGAATCGGTCTCCGAGGCGTCGATGGAGAAGACCCAGGGCGGGGAGCCGATCCAGGAGAGCAGGGAAGGCAGCGGGGCCGCTCAAGACGGCCCCATTCCTCAAGACAAGATGCGCGGACCGCAGGACCTCCTCCTCCGAGAAGTCATGAAGCAGAAGTCGCCCCTCCCGCTGCTGGAAAGGCAGGACGCGGAGTCCGCGAGAGCGGCCCCACCACGAAACCAGCCGCGCGAAGGTCCGACACAACCGGCACTCGCCGTCGAACAACAGTGTTGGGCCTTCCCCGATCGCCGCGCGCATGGCTCGTTTCCTCGTTAAGCCAAGACGCACGCAGCTAAAGAAGGTTCACCGATTACTCTTCCGTACTCGAGGGCGGTGGATGCGCGGTCCTGGCCGAGTGAGGACGAGCGATCCACCATGCCATAAACTCGCCCCCGACCGTAAGGAGAGGAAAGAGGAGCCAGGGGTAGAGGTTGACCCGCATGAACTCCGCAGACCAGTGCCTGAGTACGGTCGCCCACGTGGGAAACAGGGCGTAACCCGCCATTAGGTGCACGCCCTCCTCCAGAATGGCCAGGCCCGGGATCCACCAGAGACGGGGCCAGCTGACGAGCGCGAGGATGGCGAGGATGGCCACCACTCCGAGCCATGTACTCGTGGGTCCGCCCCGCTCCGGCCCGGTCCATGCGGCCTCGAGAAGTCCCAAGGCCACGGCAATCGTCACGGCTACTAGGATGGCAGCAATGCCTCTCTTCAATTCACCCCCCCCGTCGGGGAATGGCACGGGATTAACAAGCTTTTCGATGCCTACTCGAGGAGCTCTTCGACCCCGAAATACGCCGTCCCTGACGCCTCAGCCGTCTCCCGATCTCGGTCACGATCACCCACAAATACGGCGCCCTCCGGCTTCCCGCCCAGTCGCTTTATGCACAGAAGGAGGGGCTCCGGGTCTGGCTTAAGACGGGTCGTATCTTCGCGGGCCACGATGGCGCCGACGTGGCGGGTCAGTCCGTTTACGCGGAGAGCCTCCTCGGCGCAAGCGTGGCAGTTGAGGGTCACAATGCCGACTTCTTCTCTCGTCCAGTGGGGGAGGATATCGGCCAAGGGCAACGGCTGGGCCCTCATGCCTCCGTCGATCTCGAGAGGTTCCAGGGCGGCACCGAGGGCGGCGGCCTCTCTCCCTGAGGCCTCGCGGAGCATCTCCCAGACGGTGCGTCCCGCGGGATCCCGTCCGAACCGGCGGGCGATCCGTCCGAGGACGGCTTGCGCCTCTCGCCAGTCGACCTGCAGGCGGACCAGCGTCCCATCGAGATCGAAGACCACGGGCGTGTACGGACGCAGCAACTCGACGGCTCGTTCAAGTTGTACGTCTTTCACGAATTCAACCCACGAGGAGGGCGCCCTAAGCCTTTTCCGCTTTGTCTAACGGTTCTCGGCCGGCAAAGCCCGTCTCGAGATCGTGGTACCACTCCAGGCGGGGTTCGCCCCGTTGCCAGCAAAGGAAGACCATGCGGCCGTTCCGTTCGGCGTAGAAGTCCACCAGCCCGTCTTCCAGGCTCTTGATGTGCCCCCCGAGCTCGTGGACTCCACGCACCCACTTGCGCACCGCCTTGTACGCGTCTTCGAACTCCTGCTGGAGGCCCTCGTAGGTGTCATAGTCCGGCGTGTCGGGGCGGAGGATCTCTTCGCCCCATTGCGCCTCCAACTCCGTCAACCGTTCGCGCACGCGGCGATTCTGCGCGCGAAGCCGATCGATCTCCCGCAGCGCCCGTCGAACCTGGGGCAGCAGCTCGTTGACCTCTTCCGCGGTGAAAAGACGCGTGGGAACTTCCGGACGATCCATGGGCTCGCCCTTTACGTCAGGCCCTCGACCCCTGTGGCCACGTCCTGGAACTTGTGCTGGAGGATGTCCAGGGCCGCGTTGAGGGCCTGTTCCGCGGTGAGGGCGCCGTCGGTTTCGAACCGGAAGAGGAACCGCGTCGGGTCCCCACTGACCTTGATCTGACCGTCCGATGCCTCCTCGCACAACCGGCAGAGCGTGCACTTCTCGATGTCCGTGACACGGAACTCCCCGTCCGCTTCCAGGATGTGCACCGGGCACACCGAGGCGATCTCTTCGGTCAACGCCTTGTCCTTCGGGTCGAACTCCAGGATGGGGTAGAACTTGTAGGCGGCGCCCGTGGCCGCCTGCCACTTGGCGTGGTCCGCGCCCGTCCCCAGGATGGCCGTGGCGTAGATGAGCATGGCCTGGCCCTCCCCCAGTTTCACGATGGGAATGTCCGGATCTCGGGGGGCGAGCTTCGAATCCCCCACGGGCACCAGATCTCTGGAGAACGCGGTGCCGGGTCCGCGCTTGTTGAGGGAAAACATGATCGTGCAGGTGGGGCACCCCTCTCCCCCGCAGGCGGAGCACGTTTCCCGCGGCTCCAAGATCTCCAGGTCGGTCGGGATGGGGATGAGGCTGAGGCGGTGCGCGATGATCTCGTCGAAGAGGGGGGTCACACTCTCGTACTCCTTCCCGTCCTCCCCTCGAATGGGACCGAGGTGGAACTCCACCTCCTCGATGGCCATCTTGGGGACGTCGGCCGTCAGGGTCCGCCGCAGCGCGTTCACAAAGGAGGGCTCGGCGTCCTCGATGAGGATGCGGGCCTTCTGATCCGTCATCTCCTGGATCGTGGCCTTCATCACACCCTCCGACCCCGTCGGCCCCCCCGGGACTTGCCGCCGTTATGGGGCACGGGAGTCACGTCCTCGATGCGTCCGATACGGAGGCCTGCCCGGGCGAGGGCCCGGATGGCCGCCTGCGCCCCAGGGCCGGGGGACTTGGACTTGTTCCCCCCGGGCGCGCGAATCTTCACGTGGATGCCCTCAATCCCCCTCTCCTTCGCCGCGTCGGCCACCCGTTCGGCCGCCCGCATGGCTGCATAGGGGGAGGATTCGTCCTTGTCCGCCTTCACGACCATGCCTCCCGTGGCCTTGGCGATGGTCTCCGCGCCGGTGAGGTCGGTCACCGTGATGATGATGTTGTTGTAGGAGGCAAAGATGTGGGCCACCCCCCACTTGACCACGCTATTCACCTCCTTCCTGGGCGAGGCGGCGCGCCTCCATGACCTCCCACGACGGCCGGACGGGGTGGGCCTCGTTTGCGAGGTCCGAGTAAGGGTGGTACTTGATGGAGTCCTCCTCGTCCCGGCGCACGAGATATCCGGGGATGGTGACCTTCCGGCCGCCGAGGGACACGTGACCATGGACGATGAACTGGCGAGCCTGCTTGGCCGTGTGGGCGAGTCCCTTCAGGTAGGCCAGCGTCTGGAGCCGACGCTCGAGGATGGAGCGGGTCTGAAGCGTTAAGACGTCATCGAGGTGGGCCCCCGAGGAGGCGAGGATGCCCAATCGCGCCAAACGCTGGAGAAGTTCTTCCACCTCCTTCTCGGCCTGAGAGTCCCCGAATCGCACCTGGGCCTGGAGGACCCGGGCCCGCTGGCGCCAGTGCCGGAGCTTGC
>JAZFPV010000024.1:0-4099 GCA_036444795.1 Thermoplasmata archaeon | reverse complement strand
TCACGGACACGGGGGAAAGCCTCGAGCTCGCCACTCGGCATGTGGGCAAAGGGGACCCCCGCGACCTCCGCAGCGCCACCCTGCTGCACATCACCCACTCGAAGTTCGAGCCCGACTTTTACGAAATTGAGGTGCCCGCGGAGGCGTGGGCTTGGTTCATCTTCCCGTGGAACCTGCACGAAGACCTCCGCACGATCGTTCCGAAGACCCTCGACGAGACCGCACGGACGGTCGCGGAGATTAGGGAAGCTCTTCAATCGGCATTCCAACTCGACCTCGACTCGGATCTGATTGAGGGCACGCTGAGGGAGCTTGTCGAAGCTGGCACAGCGACCAAGAAAGGCGGTGGGTATCGCCTCCCTTCCGATACCGACACTGGCGAGAGCAAGACCGGGGAAGTTAGAAGAAAACTTCGATCCTAGCAGAAGGTCCTGGGCGGATGGCCAAGGCATCGAATCGAGGCAGTGCGGCCGAAGGGAAACCGTCCCTAGCTCGTGCCGCTCTGAACTCGATCCTTCCAGACGATGATGTTCAGTGTCAGGGTGTCCTCCTCTTTCTCGAATCGGACACTCCGACCGTCCGGGAGGATCTTCCGGAAGCGTATCCTCATGAGAAAGTGGTCTGGGCTCGCGCGTACTTAAGGAGTCAGACCCTGTTATCAAGACAGAGAATCAAACGGACGAGGAGGACTTTGGAGAATCATCCCTGCCCGGGCTACCCGAGGGTTACTCCTCGAGAACGTCCACGCCGGTCCAGTCGCCGCCGAAGTCCTTGACGACCCCGGTGATGAGCTGGAAGCGGGCCCGTAACCGCCCGCTCTCGAAGAAGATATAGGCGTTGCGCAGCTTGGACGTGTAGAGGTTCTTGCGCTTCCCCTTCTGGGTCAGAACGCGATCGACGCATTCGATGAGTCCGGCCTCCTCGAGCACCCGAATCTTCCGATAGCAGGCCGCGATGGGGATGCCGTACCGGGCACTGATCTCCTGCGCGCTGATCTTGCGTTTGTAAGTGGCCAACAGGATCTTCGCGCTGTACTCGTCGGTAAGAAGCTGCGAGGCTTGCAGCGGATTCATGGGCCCTCTCTCCACCATCCCATCCATGAGAGAAACGGCGGATGCCGGTGTTTTTTATTTAAGTGTTCCGGTCCAATTATCACGTCCTGACACTCCTATCGGGAGGTATGATCCCTGCACGGACCGGGGTTGAGGGTTGGAGAATGAGATTCAAGTAGGCCGGCAGTCTCATCTCATCACATGGCGGAATACGAGTGCTGCGGGATGAACTTCGAGACCGAGGAAGAGTATCTGGAGCATCGCGCCAAGGTCCACGGCGAAAAGGCCTAAACGCTGCGAAGGGCAAGGCCTCTCGCCGCGCCGGAAACGGGCCTGGGCGAGGTGAGACCACAAGGCGGGCGTCCGAAGAGAACACCGCGGCCTCAGATCCGGACTTTGACCTCTCCGTTCTCCACGATGACCGGATAGGTCTTGACCCGGAGCGTCGAGCCATCCACGCCCTCTCCTGTGCGCACGTCATACTCGCGGCCATGCCAGGGACAGGTGACGATCGGACCCTCCAAGAATCCATCGCCGAGAGGCCCTCCCCGATGGAGACACGTGTTGTCGGTGACGTACAAGGTCCCGTCCACGTTGAAGAGCGCGAGGAGAAGGCCGTCCCTTTCTACGACCCGAGCCTCCCCCGGCCGCACCTCGTCGGTCCTGGCCACGTTGATTTCTCGTGTCATCGTGCGTGACCCGAGAACGAATTGTTGGCCAGGCGTCCAGGCGAGGGCCTCACGCGTCCTGGGCCTCCAGCAACTTCTCCGCGTCCATGGCCGCCATGGACCCGAATCCGGCCGCCGTCACTGCCTGCCGGTAGCGGTAGTCGTGCACGTCCCCCGCGACGAAGACCCCCTCGATGTTGGTCCTGGTGAAGTCGTGTACGATGATGTAACCCTTCTCCATCTCCACCTGCCCCTCGAAGATCCCCGTGTTAGGGGTGTGGCCGATGGCGACGAAGACGCCCTGTACAGGGACTTCCTGCGTCTCCTTCGTCTTCACACTCTGGACTCGGACCCCGGAGACCTTCTTCTCTCCGAGGACTTCGACGACCGCAGAGTCCCAGAGGAAGTCAATCTTCGGATTTTTGAAGGCCCTCTCCGCCATGATCTTGCTCGCTTTGAGCTCGCCCCGTCGATGAATCACCGTCACGTGTCTGGCGAGCTTGGCGAGAAAGAGGGCCTCCTCCATGGCCGTGTCCCCGCCCCCGACGACCACGAGGTCCTTGCCCCGAAAGAAGTGCCCGTCGCAGGTCGCGCAACTGGAGACGCCGTAGCCGATGAGGCGCTTCTCGGACTCCAGGCCGAGCCACCTGGCCGAGGCGCCCGTGGCGATGATGACGCTCCGACACTCGTATTCCTTCTCTCCCACATGGACCTTGAAGGGATTCTTGCTGAAGTCCACCGCCGTGGCGTTCTCGTACACGAACTCCGCCCCGAAGCGTTCGGCTTGCTTGATCATCACGTCCATCAGGTCGGGGCCCTGAATCCCGTCCGGGAACCCGGGATAGTTCTCTACGTCCGTCGTGAGCATGAGCTGGCCGCCGTACTCGAACCCCGCGATCACAAGGGTCCTGAGATTCCCCCTTGTGGCGTAGAGGGCACTCGTCAACCCCGCGGGGCCAGATCCCAAGATGATGACGTCGTAAGACACGGCCCAGGTCCTCGAAAGGTTCTCAGGAATGATAGGCCGGGGCCGCCTAATTAACCCTTCCGCGAAGGACGAGGCGTCCGCCCTCATTGTGTACGCGCGGGTGGAGAGAGAAGGGGAGGGCTAGTTCAGTTCGGCGTTCAACTCGATCCACTTCCCATTCATCTTGGAATCGTGGTCGAACTCGAACCGCACCTCGAAGGAGCCCGACTCGAATCGGAGTTGGGCCCTCTTCAGGGTGGCCTGGTAGAGCTTCATGGCCTTGCCCTTGGGGGTGGTGACGATACGGGAGCAACGGAGAAAGCCGGCATCCTCCAGCTCGTGGACCTTGCGATAGCAGGCCGCGATGGGGATGTCGTACCGATCGCTGACCTCCTGGACAGATTTTGCGCGTTGATGGGTTGCAACAAGAATCCGTTCCGCATAATCGTCCGTGAGGAGACGCGAAATATCCTTCTCCCGCATCAGCTTGGCGTTGCGACGGTCAATTTAAACCTCTATCTATTCGGTTATCAGGCCTGAGACTCTTTGGCCTGCCTGGGGTCAGACGACGGGGAGGAGACGGGCTTGCGGAAAGCCCCTCTCCACGTCGTAGGAAATGCTGTGAAAGGAGGTGTAGGGCTTCTCCCCGTAAAGGAGGATCGACCCCTCCACGTTCTCGATGCGCAGGTGGACCGAGGCGAGATTCGCAAGGGCCTCCGCCGACGGGGAGTCGGCCGAGGCGAGGCCCACAAAGACGTCCTTGGACTTCCGGATGGCGGCGAGATGGCCCGTCAGCCGGGAGGCGACTTCGGGCCCGTAGACGGCCTCGAGGGTATCGAACGCCAAGAGGGAGAGGACGGGCGAGCCTGCGTCGCCGAGGTGGTACTGGATCGTACTCCACCGCAGGTCCGTCTCCACGTCGGCTCCTTCCATCTGGAGCGCGGCGGCACTGCTTTCGAGGGTCCCAAGGGGAGCCGCTTCGAAGACGCGGATGAAACGGTCGAGGGCGGCCACCCCGACATAGCGCTTGAGGGCATTCCGGACGTCGTCGGCCGCCACCTTGCGTGGGGGTACGTAGGCGACGCCCCGCTGCTTTCGGATGAAATTGGCGATAAGGCCGAAGAGGAGGAGATCGACGTAGCCGTCCGGGACACGGGCGTCGACCTGAAGGGCGAGGATGCCGCCCCGTTCGAGGCCGCCGATCAAGGCATCGAGATCTTTGTGTCCCGTGGAGGGTCGACCGGAGAGATCGTTCAGGGCCTTCCAACGTTTCCGTGTCTTCGGAGTCTCCGGTAAGCCCTGGGGAAACGCCGTGACTCGTCCGTCCTTCAGGGTAAACACGTGCTTGTGCTGGGCGATCTCCCGTCCCCGAAGCTTCTCCACGGCCATGATGCGGAGTCGCCGGCTCTGGC
>JAZFPV010000023.1:0-2606 GCA_036444795.1 Thermoplasmata archaeon | reverse complement strand
ACCAGGTCGGTGAGCATTTCTGCCATCCGGACGCCGATTCCCTTCACGCCTGTGAGGGCCAGGCCGATGGGTCGGTTCCCATCCAGGTCCGTCGCCGCGATTCGGACGATGTATTTGAAGTCCTCAGGGGTTTCATCGTCTGCCATGGGGACAGTCGTAACGAAGCTGCCGACGCTATATAAGCGTACCCGGAAGCCAGTCATCCGCGAATCCTTAAGGTCGGTCTGACCGTTCGCGCGACCGTGTGGGGGTACCTCACCATCCTGCGACCGCCCAACCTGGTCATGTCCTTCGTGGGCTGTCTCTTGGGGAGCGCCGTGGCGCTGGGCTCCGTCTCGGCCCTCCTGGGGCCCGACTCGCTCGCCATCGCGCTCCAAGCCGCCGTGATCGCCGTCCTCTTCACGGCCGCCGGCAACACGTTGAACGACTATTACGACCGCGAGACGGATCGGATCAACCATCCGGAACGCCCGATTCCCAGCGGACAGGTGACGGCCCGAGGGGCCCTCGCCGTTGCCGCCTTGCTGTTCGCAGTCACGGTGCCTTGGAGCTTCCTTCTCCGCTGGGAGCTCCTGGTCGTGGTCCTCGTCAACTTGGCCTTCATGGCGTCCTACGAGGTGTTCTTCAAGCGAACGGGCCTGCGCGGCAACCTCCTCATCGCTTGGCTGGTGGCCTCGCTCTTCCTCTTCGGGGGGCTCGCTCTCTATCCCGGCGTCCTGGCCCTGCTGGCGGTCCTGGTCCTCGCCCTTCTTGCCTTCCTGGCCACCCTGGGCCGGGAGATCATCAAGGATATCGAGGACGTGGCGGGGGACCGCGATCGAGAGACGCTGCCGATGCGCCTGGGGACCACCGGAGCGGCCCGGGTGGCGGCGGCCCTCCTGGTCGTCGCGGTGGGCCTCAGCGGCCTCCCTCCCGCCTTCCAGGTGCTGGGTCTCGCCTACCTCCCCGTGGTTCTCGTGGCTGACGCAATTTTTATCTACGCCGCTGCCAATTCAGCCCGACGGCCTGGCATATCCCAACGCGCCGCAAAGTACGGGATGGTGGTGGCTCTACTGGCGTTTCTCGTGGGGACCTTTCCGTGAAGGTACTGGACTACCTCACCCTGAGGCTCAAGGAGGGGAAGCTCCACATGACCCTTCTCGACCCGGACAAGGCCGCGGAGCAGGGCCTCGGGGAGCTCGCCGCCACCGCGACCGACCTGGGGACGGACGCCATCATGATCGGCGGCTCCACCGGGGTCAGCCAGGAGGACCTGGATCGACAGGTCGAAGAGGTCAAGGCGAGCACCACCCTCCCCGTCATCCTTTTCCCTGCCAACGCGGGCGCCATCAGCCCCCACGCGGACGCCATCTACTTCATGAGTCTCCTCAACTCCCGCCGCGTGCAACACGTCGTCCGAGAACAGCAACGGGCCGCGCAGGCGATCCATGACATGGGCCTGGAGACCCTGGCGATGGGCTATGTCATCGTGGAGCCCGGCATGAAGGTGGGGGAGGTGGGCCACGCGGACCTGGTGCGGCGGGACGCGCCGGAAGAGGCGGTCAAGTACGCCCTCACCGCCGAGTTCTTCGGAATGGATTTCTTCTATCTGGAGGCGGGCTCGGGAGCCCCCGCCCCCGTCCCGGCGGAGATGATCCGGGCGGTGAAGCGGGAAAGCCACCTGCCCCTCCTCGTGGGCGGCGGCATCCGGGGCTCCGACGCGGCCCGGGAGGTCGCGAAGGCAGGCGCGGACGTGATTGTCACGGGCACCGTGGTGGAGCGCCCGAACGGCAAGGCTTTCCTTAGGGACATCATCAAAGCGGTGAAGGGGCCGTAATCCGTTTGACACCCCGAACCGCCCAGGAAGCCGAGCAGCAGGCCACCACCGCCATGATGAGCCGGCTCTTTCGGGCGCCTCACCCCGCCTGGCTCTTCCTGGCCATCCTCCTGCTCTCCCTTCTCACGGGGTACCTCGCCAACCGGGCCCTCCTGACCCCCGTTGCCCTCCTCCTGGGCCTCGTTGCCTTCGCCCTTCCGGTGGTCGTGGCGGCTCTCTTGACGAAGCCTCTGGCCGAGGCCCTCGGCGGAAAGATGTACCTGCGACGCGCGGCCCTCCTGGGTCTTTTCGGTCTGGGCCTGGTTTTCCTCGGCGCGTTGGCCGCCCTCCTTATCCCGGGCTCGAGCATGGTTCGCTACCTGCTCATTGCGTGGGCCAGCACCCTATGGCTTCGGCAGGCGGTCCTCATGGCGCTCTCCCACAGCAGCCCCCTGCGGTCCTTTCCTGCCGTCGCCATCCAGCCGATCCTGGGCTTCGCGATCCTTCCGCTTTTCCTCCCTATCACCCTAGGGGATTGGCTCGTCGGCCTGTTGGCGGGGGCCGCCTTCTACGCCGCGGGTCTCGTCTTCACTCTGGTTGCCGTGATTCCGTTGGAGCGCGCGTCGGGGGCCGACGGGCTCAGCATGATGCGATACTCCATCGACCACATGACGGAGAAGGGGAGCGAAGGAACGGAGGAGATGGAGGCCTTCTTTGCCTCTTTCGCGAACCGCGTCACGGTGCCGGCAGGTCTGCTGGCGGTGGAGCGCGAGGGGACGAAGCCGGTCCTCGTCGTGGTGGCCAGCCTGCA
>JAZFPV010000022.1:0-5542 GCA_036444795.1 Thermoplasmata archaeon | reverse complement strand
CCTACCTGGACTACAGTGACAAGCCCGAGGCGCCCTACATCTTCCCATTCGAGTAGGTCAGCCAGCCAGTAGGCCCTCGTAATCCATCCGGGCCCCCTGATCGGCGGAAAGGGCAAGGCGGGTGTAGATCGCGAGGAGACCCCGGTGAAACCGCGGTTCCTTTGGCGTCCAGTTGGCCCGGCGCTCCTCCAGGTCATCCACCCCGAGATCCAGGCGTCGTTTCGAGATGTCGACCTCCACGGGGTCCCCGTCTTCCACGAGGGCAATGGGTCCGCCGGCCATAGCTTCGGGGCTCACGTGACCGATCGCGGGCCCCCGGGTGGCTCCCGAGAAGCGCCCGTCCGTGATGAGAACCACCCCGTTGGCCAGTTCCTTCTGGGTCGCGATGGCCTCCGTGACGTAGAACTGCTCCGGCATCCCGTTCGCTGCCGGACCCTCATAGCGGATGACGATCGCGTGCCCCGGTCGCACCTTTCCTGCGAAGATGGCCTCGATGGCCTGGTCGCTCGATTCAAAGACGAGCGCCTCTCCGGTAAACGTGTGGAAATGCTTCGGCAGGGCCGCCACCTTCACCACCGCGCCGTCGGGGGCGAGGGAACCCCGAAGGACAGCGATGGCGCCCTTCCCCAGGGGGTCTTGGAAGGGACGCAAGATGTCGCCCGCCTCCAGGGCGTAATTGGCGAAGTAGCCCTTGGCCCTTTGGAAGAAACCGGACCGCTCCACCTCCTGGAGATTCTCCCCGAGCGTCTGTCCTGTCACTGTGAGGGCATCAAGGTGTAGAAGGTCCTGCAGCTCGCGGATCACCGCCTGTGTTCCCCCCGCGTACCAGAGATAACTGGCCGGGTGTTCGCCGGCGGGCCGACAGTTCACCAGGAAAGGAACCTCCCGATTCAGTTCGTCGAAGCGATCCAGCGGGAGGTCGATTCCCGCCTCGTAAGCCAGGGCAATGAGGTGCATGATCGTATTCGTGCTTCCCCCGATGGCCGCGTGGACGATGAGGGCGTTTTCGAAGGCCTCCTTTGTCAGGATGTGCGAAGGGCGCAGGTCCTCCTCCACGAGTCCGAGAACGCGGCGACCCGCTTCCTCCGCGAGCCGTCCGACATCAAACTTCGTGGCGGGGACGAGGGCGCTGGTGGGGAGGGCCAGTCCGAGCGCCTCGGCGATGATCGCGTTCGTGTTGGCTGTGCCGAGGAAAGCGCAGGTGCCCGTCGTGGGGCAAGCGTGCAAGGCCAGGCTGTCGTACTCCGCCTGCGTGATTTCTCCCCTCCGCAGTCGGGCCGATAGGGATCCGACCTGTTCCAAGGTGATTCCCTGGGGACCGGGCTCCATGACCCCGCCGTGGATGAAGATGGTAGGGATGTCTGTCCGAGCGGCGGCCAGGAGGACACCCGGTGTCCCCTTGTCGGAGCCGGAGAGCACGCACATCCCGTCGAAGTGGCCCCCTCGGACGTGCATCTCCACAGCGAAGGAAATGACTTCTCGACTGGCGAGAGAGAAGCGCATCCCCGGCGTGCCCTGATCGATGCCGTCGCAGATATCTGTGCAGTCGTAGCGCGACGCGGCGCCTCCGGCGGACTGGACCCCTCGCACGACCCAGCGGTCGGCGAGGTCCGGCAGATGGTAGCTGCAGGGCATGCTCTGCCCGCCAGTGGTTTCGACCAGGATCCAGGGTCTCTCAAGGTCCTTGAACGTCCACCCGGTCGCAAGACGAAGGGGGTCCGCCTCCGGGGCGATCTTTCTCATCTCTTGGCTGTGCAGCTGAGGCATGGCGCCACCGGCCGTTGCAGCCGTCTTTGGAAATATCTAGCTTTGGGTGGTGGGCCGCGGCAGGATCGAACTCACTCGAGGAGTGGGGCCATGATCTCATCGACCTTCTGACGCTCCTCGTCGGTGAGGGGATGGACCGGCGGTCGGGAGTGGGCTTCGGTCCCCCAGACCCGCTTGACAAGGTACTTCGCCGCGGCCGGATAGGTGCCGACTTTCAGTGCCCGGCTAAACCGTGCCAGGTCGAGTTGGAGTTTCGTCGCCTCTTCGGTGCGACCCGCTCGAATCAGATCGTAGAGCTGGACGACTTTCTTGGGGAAGATGTTGCTGGAGCCCAGGACGCCCCCCTGTCCCCCGTGCAGCACCACGGCGGTCAAGAGGGGGTCGGATCCCGTGAGGAACGAGACGGTCTCAGGCAACTCCGAGATGATGTGGAGGGCCTTGGCGAGGTCTCCCGAGCTGTCCTTCAGCCCGTCGATGGTGCCATCCCGGGCGAGGTCGAGGATAAGCTCGGAGGGGATGTCGACCCCGGTGAAGAAGGGCAGGTTGTAGGCCATGACCGGGATGTCCACCGCCTCCCGAATGGCCTCATAATGGCGGCGAATTCCCACACGGTCGGGCCGGATGTAGAAGGGGTGGATGACCATCACGCTGTCGGCCCCGCTTTTCTCGGCATCACGCGACAGCTCGATCGCCTGCCGGGTCGAAGGGGCCCCCGTTCCGACGACGACCTGGGCGCGGCCGGAGACCTCCTCCACGATGGCCTCCGCCATCTTCGCCCGTTCCTTTCGATCCATGGCCGTGAACTCACCCATGCTTGCCATGGGAATGACCCCGTCCACCCCGGCCTTGATGAGGTTGGCAACGTGGCGGATCTGCGCTTCCATGTTCACCTCCCCGCGCGCATCAAAAAAGGTCAGGAGCGGGGTGTAAATTCCCTCGAACGGGCGCATAGGCGTTGGCAACATGGCCGGTCGGCTAATAAATCCGTGGGGAGGCAACTATGCCTGACGCTCCGGGAAGGGCCGCAGAAGCCCTCTTAATCTCCTTACCGCATGTTTGCGGCGGTGATCACCAACGCAGACGATCTGGTCGCCAACCGGACCTCCTCCGTTCTGCGTACGCTCCGCCGCGATGTGTTGGGGATCTTGGACGCCGCGCTTCGGGCCGTAGACTCCGAGAAGCTCCTTGAGGGCCATCTCCACCGGAAGGGAGACCTCCTCAAGACGGACGGACTGCATTGGGACTTAGGCGAGATCGACACTCTCCGTCTTCTGGCCATTGGGAAGGCGAGTCTCCCCATGATGAGGGCCGCCCTTCGACTCGTCGAACCGGAGGAGACCTTGATCATCACGGCCGCGGAGGAGGTGCAGGAAGCCTCCAACCTATCGGTGATCCGGGCATCCCATCCGGTCCCAGGAGAGGGGAGCTTGGAGGCAGGGAAAGCGGCCCTCGCGTTGGCGGAAAGGTCGGGGCCTCGGGACCTTCTCATCGTCCTCCTGTCGGGGGGCGGGTCCGCCATGCTCGAGCATTCCGATCTCTCCTTGGAGGCGCTTCAGCAGACCACCCGGCTTCTCCTCCGAAGCGGAATGGACATTGGGTCGATGAACGTTGTCCGGAAGCATCTCTCCCTCGTGAAAGGGGGTTGGCTCGGAAAGGCCGCGGTCGAGAGGGGAGGAGCCGGCCTGACTCTCGCGTTGAGCGATGTGGTAGGGGATGATCCCACAGACATCGCGTCGGGTCCGACCGTTCCTGACCCCTCGACCTTCCGCGACGCTCGCCAGGCCCTCGAAGGGAGCGATCTCTGGGATGCAGTCCCTGACGCCGCGAGGGAGAGACTCCAAGCGGGGCTCGCCAGGGAGATGGCTGAGACCCCCAAACCCGGCGAAGCAAACCTGGATCGATTTCCCTTCCGGATCATCGGCAGCATCGACGATGCCTGCAGGGAAGCGGTGGCGGAGGGCCGGCGGAAAGGGTATGCAACCCATGCATACGGGACCCGGGTTGAGGGAGAGGTTCGGACGATCGCCGGTGAACTGCTCGCCTCCGCGGTCTCCGTGCAGGAAACGGGCAATCCCATGGCGCCCCCGGGCCTCATTGTGGCAGGAGGGGAGACCACGTTCCGAGTCCGAGGAAAGGGCGCGGGCGGGCGAAACCTCGAGCTCGTCTTGGCCACCGTCCGAGGTTTGGAGAACCGCCCCATCGTGTTCCTGTCCTGTGACACGGACGGGCAAGACGGGGAAACGGATGTCGCCGGCGCTCTCGCGGACGGGGAGAGTCTCGGTCACGCTCTCGCGGAAGGATGGGAGCCCGATGTCTTCCAATCCGAGAGTGACTCGTATGGGTTCTTCTCCCGTCTGGGTGATGTCATTCGGACCGGGCCCACGAGGACAAACGTGATGGACTTGCAGCTTGTCCTGATCGGATCCGCCCCAGATTGAAGCCCGGGCGCAATTGAGGATCAGGTCGGATTCCGGTCGTCGGTGCTCGATCGGCGGCGGTTATTCCCGCCGCCCGTTTCCCCTCTTCTCCTGAGAACGCCACGGCACGATGTAACGCGGTCGGGGAGGGCTCCACGTGAGCGCCTTCGACATCCACGACCTCCTGAAGCTGAACGCTGAGGTGGAGGCCGGCGTCTCCGGCAGGTTCAGCCGTCCCTCGGCAGAGAGCGGGTCCGGTGCTGGGAGGGCTTCGCGCTTGCCTGTGCCAAGGCGGAGGGATGAAGCTGCACACCGCGGCTCTGAGGATGCCTTCGGGCCTACGCGAGGCCCTGGCGATATGCGGCCGGCTGTTAGCCAGCACGGTTTCTCTGCTGGTCTCGGACGGCACCGATGACAAGACCGATGACAAGACCAATCCCAGCCCCAAGGCCAATGGCAATGCTTGTCTCGATGCCTAACGTAGGCCCGACTACGATACCACCCACAAGACCGAACGGAGCGCCTAATCCGGCGCCTATGGCCATCTGGCTCGTCTTTTTTGGTTCTTCGCTCGTCAGTGACTCTCCCCATCAGCCGGAGGGATGACACGGGCTTAAGATTATGTCAGAACGAGGTCACTCTCTCCTCGCCCCTGACGAGGCGGAAGGGGATCCCGCCCTCTCACCGTCCGTGGCCTGCCAGACTGCATCTGGCCGATACTGACTTCCCTACTGTCTGACCCCTTTGATGGGTTTGGCAAAGTCCAATGCAGTATCAAATTTCCTTCTGAATCCACTCCTGAAAAGAGGAACCAGGCAAGGTTGAAGCGGGCGGTGGAAGGATATTTATCTATAGGCGGAGGGCGACATCACCAACGGGCGGGAGCGCTCCGAGATGGCGGACTTGGCGATGCTGGTCTGGGGGGTGAAGAAGTGATACCGACAACGAAGGTCGAGGATCTTCCTTTCCCTCCCAAGGACAACGTGACGTGGCGTTTCCCGAAGGAAGAAGTGACTAAGGGGACCTGCGGAATGGAGAAGAACGTGCGCCTGGCGTCGAACCATCGATTCGTCATTGTCTGCCACCTCCCCCAAGGTCATGACCTGCCCCATGAAGGACTTCATCGCTGGTACTCCGGAGCGCGTCAATGATGGTGGTACCACCGGAGGTACAACCAAGAGGGCGCCGTCCAAATCCGTTCGCCGGGCGTTCGACATTGACTAACGTTGTGGATGAAGATGCAGCTCGGGCTGTGGCAGCGCAGTTAGAAGAGCGATGATTTGAGGCGGGGATGAAACACCACATAATCCAGATTGTAGGTTGGTCCAAACAGTCTTTTGTGAGGAAACCCCACCCGA
>JAZFPV010000021.1:0-3165 GCA_036444795.1 Thermoplasmata archaeon | reverse complement strand
GGCGGCCGCGAGCGGGGCCGCGGCGGCTCCCTCCGCTACCAGGTGAGCCTTCCAGAGGTACGTGGCCACTGCCTGGCCGATTTCGTCGTCGGAGACCAGCACCATGTCGTCGAGGTTCCGCCAGAGGATGTCCATCGTCAGGGCAAAGGGGATCCGAGTCTGGATCCCCTCGGCGAAGGTATCGGAGCTCGGCATCTCCACCATCTGGTGTTCCTTCCACGATCGGTAGAAGGCGGGAGCCTTCTCCGACTGGACACCGATGACCTCGGCATCGGGCCGAAGTGCGCGGATGACCGTGCTCAATCCGGAAGCACCGCTACCCCCACCGACAGGGACCAAGAAGACCTCGGCGTCGGGATCCTGACGTGTGGCCTCCAAACCGGCCGTTCCCACCCCCGCAATCAGGAGGGGCTCGTTGGCGGAGTGAATGTATCGGTAGCCCTTCGCCTCCGCCTCCGCCTCCACCCACTCCCGAGCCTCGTCGAAGTCCTTGCCACGAAGAACCACCTCGGCACCGAGCTCCTCCATGGCCGCCACCTTGACGGGGTTCGCCTCCGAAGGAACCCCGATGATGACACTCGCCCCGAATTGGCGGCCCGCGAAGGCGATGGATTGGCCGTGATTCCCGGTGGACGAGGCGATGAGGCCGGCGCTCCTCTCTTCCGGGGAGAGGTGGGAGACGAGGTTCATCCCACCGCGAATCTTGAAGGAGCCCGTCGGGAGAAGGCTCTCCAGCTTGATCCGAACGTCGAAACCCAGGAGCTGGGTGAGCGCGGGTGACGGCACGAGGGGGCTTGGGTCCAGGTAGGGACGGATGGTCTCTTCCGCCTCGCGAATGTCCTCGAGGGTCGGGGGCTCCATGGCGCCCGTTTCAGACTTTGAGGA
The DNA here is from genome assembly GCA_036444795.1 of Thermoplasmata archaeon. GTDB lineage: Archaea > Thermoplasmatota > Thermoplasmata > RBG-16-68-12 > JAJISG01 > JAJISK01. The sequence goes on along the minus strand of JAZFPV010000021.1, from coordinate 2,280 downwards.
CCCCGTCCACGATGAGGGGCTTGCCGTCGACTTCGAGGGTCGCGTCGGCGAGGAAGAGGGGGAAGGAGAAATCGCTCGCGTTCGTCCCGTCGAAGTCCTCGTTGTCCCCGATGTTGAGAGTGATGGCGCCCTCCACAATCTCGTCGTCAAGGAAACCGAACTGGGTCTTCGGGTTGACGCCAATGGACAGGGCCCCGAGCTGGTCCGCCCCGTGCGCCCGCTTATCGTCATCCCATCGCTTGGTCATCTGATCTGCATTCTCTTCCGCCTGGACGTTCGTTATACGGCCGTTCTCGAAATCCCACGCGAGTCCGCGTACCCACTCGCCTGCGAACGGAATCGGGGTCGTGGAAACGATCTTCCCCTCCCCGCTCCCCTGACGCAGAGCAATTCCAACGGACCCCTCGGGCAGGGACTGGGAGTACGTGGACTTCTTCCCTTTGACGGGGTCCAGCCGTCCAATCCAGGCCGTGGGATCCGAGCCGTGAAACGCAAAACGGAAGTCTGTACCACCGGGCGCGGTCAATCTTCCCTCCTTGGCTCCTCCCAGGCGATTTACGACCCCCTTCGCCTTGGACTCCATCGTCTCGGGGGAGACCGCCATGGACGCCAGGACCGACTCATACCAGGGCTCGTAATCAAATCCGTAGACCTTCGCTCGGGCCTCCGTCACGGCGCCCAAGGCGACGTACACGGAGGGCACGGGATCATCTTCCCAGGGCTCCCCGGTGGCTCGCCCCCCCTCGGAGTTTGCCCGCCATCGTTCTCCGGAGATCTCCTTCATGGGACCGGGGTCGTCGATGCCGCCGGCGTAGACCAAGGCCGTCATGGTCCCGTGGAGTGCTTGCCTCAGGGTCGAGGGTTCCTGCAGCCATTCGACAGGCAGGTTCAACATGGCATCGTACCAGATGTCGTCCGAATCGAGGGTGAAGATCGTGTCCGCGCCGGCCCGTCGGGCTTCCTTCACAATTTCCTTGGCCAGGGGAATCGTGTGTTCGGTGGCATGGACCCTGACGTTATCGTCCCAGGTGAGTTTCAGAGAATCCTTCACAATGCGCTCTGCAATCGTCCCAAAGTCCGCCTTCATAACGCTCCCCGCCGACGAAGCGCGCCGTTCCTTAAAGGGGCTTCCCATCGCTGGGCGATCCGGCCAGGACGCTACTTACGCCGGGACTCCCGGGCCTTGGGTCGGAGATCCTTGCTGCCACACTTCCGACATTGCGTCGCCCGGAGGGCGTTCCCCGCGTAGCACTTCATGCATACCTGCTTGTGAAGAAGGCGGGCCTCGGCTTCAGGGAAGCGTGCCATGGTCCTTGAAAGACCGTAGCCTTCGGTATAAAGACTTGGCCACGGCTCTCAAAGCGCCTGGTCGTCTAGGTTGAACGGCGACGACGAAGGGGCAAGACGACAACACCTACAATCGCGACGGCGACGAGTCTCTAAACGTTTTTACCTCGGAGAGACTAGGGCTTCGCGGGGACTCATGGAACAGGTAGAACTCGGGAAGAGCGGCATCCGTGTGTCTCGCATCGGAGTCGGGATGTGGCAAGCGGGCGGCAAGGATCCCTGGGGAGACGACGTCAACGACGAGGATTCGATCGCCGCGATGGTCCGGGCCCACGAACTCGGGGTCAACCTCTTCGACACTGCGGAGGCTTACGGCGCCGGGCACTCGGAGGAGGTGGTGGGTCGGGCCGTCCGGGAGATCGGGCGCGACGAGGTGGTCATCGCCACGAAGGTCTCCGGAAATCACCTCCGATACGACGACATCCAACGGGCCTGCGATCGAAGCCTGAAGCGGCTCGGCGTGGACGCCATCGACCTGTACCAGGTCCACTGGCCTGATCCGTGGCAGCAGGTTCCCCTTACCGAGACCATGCATGGGTTGGAGCAGCTTTACGATGATGGGAAAATTCGGGCTATCGGCGTCAGCAACTTCGCTGTTCGAGACCTCGAGGAAGCGGGGGCCGCCCTCTCCGAGACATACATCGCCTCCAACCAGGTCCAGTACAGTCTCCTGCAGCGGGAGATCGAGAAGGAAGTCCTGCCGTACTGCCAGAGGGAGGGCATTTCCGTCCTCGCATGGAGCCCCTTGGCCAAGGGCGTGCTGACGGGGAAGTACGACAGGAGTCACAAACCCGAGGACCCTCTGCGGACGGATCACGTCCTCTTCCGGGACAAGAACCTCGCCTCCGTCGGCGAACTCCTCCGGATCATGAAGGAGGTGGGGGAGGCCCACGACCGGACGCTGCCGCAGGTGGCCCTGAATTGGAACCTGTT
>JAZFPV010000020.1:0-3422 GCA_036444795.1 Thermoplasmata archaeon | reverse complement strand
TTCGCCCCCTCCCTCTTCATGGGGGCCATGCTGGGGGCTGCTATGGGGTTGGCCTTCAATGCCCTGGCCCCCGACACGACCAGCCCGTTTGCGGCCTACGCCATCGTCGGGATGGGGGCCCTCCTCGCGGGGGTCACCCGGGCCACCCTCACCTCCATCGTCATCGTCTTCGAGCTGACGGGGGACTTCCAGTTCATTCTCCCCGTCATGCTGGCGGCCGTCGTGGCGGATGGGGTCTCCATCCTCCTCCAGCGCGATACCCTCTACACGGGCGTCCTTCGCCGCAAGGGAATCCTCTTCGAGCACGACATCGAACTCAACGTGCTCCGGACCGTCCGAGTGCGGGAAGCCATGGTGGCCACGGTGGATACTGTTCACGAAGAGACCCCCGTCCAGGAGGTGGGTCGGAAGATGATCACGACGGGACACCAGGGATTCCCGGTGGTGGACGAAGTCGGCCTTCTCGTGGGCATCATCACCCACGAGGACGTCCGAAGGGCCTTGGCGGACTTCGGACCGGACGCGACGGTCCGGGAAGTGGAGACGCAGCGGCTTATCGTTGTGAACCCGACGGACACCTTGGAGGTGGCTATGGAGCGGATGGCCATCGCCGGCATCGGACATTTGCCCGTCGTCCGAGCCGAAGACCCCCGGGTGATCGTGGGCATCCTGTCTCGAGGCGACATCCTCCGGGCGTACCGGCGGAAGGCATTGGAGGAACGACATGACGTGTTCCGTCGTCGGCGCCCGAGGTAAAATCGGCCCCGTTAGGGAATTCGTCGCCCGCCTCCGGGAGGTCGCCGGAGAGCTGGGTCTGGAGGCCCAGGCCTTCGATGCAGACATGGTGTTCGGGGCGGAGCACCTCCTCGTGGCGTGGGAGCACACGGAACGCGCCTTCGAGCGGGGGACCAACATCGCATCGGACAGGTTGATCGAGGTCCTCCTCTTCGCGGCAGCGGAGCGGCAGATTGAGACCGCACTCGCAAAAGTGGGACTGAAGGAGGGTCAGTCTGGAATGGTCCTTCTTATCCTGGGAGAAAGCGACCCGGCACAGCTCATTAGGCACCTCGGCCTTGAGAGGGCCGACGAATTGCTCGATGCCCAGATCGACATGTTGGCCGCGTTCGGTGTGAGCCAGGAAGAGATGGAATCAGTGGATGCGGAGCGGGTGTTCGACCTCGTGTTCGAGCGCGTCGCCCTCGGTGAGCTCTGGAGGTAGGTGGCACGGTCCCGCGCATAGAAATTCTGTTTCCACCCTCGGTCCTCCCGCCTGCGCATGTGACCTGGAACCGGTTCAAAGCGGGTCTTCGCCGGACCAGATGCCCTCATTGTGGATGACCCCTACACGACGTCCGAAGAATTGAGCGGTGCTACCACTGAGGAAGACATCTCGGGGGGCGATGCCCTTGGCGGTGGGGAGGCGACAGGCTCGATTCGGGGCTTCCACGTTCGTCTCGGGATCCTCGTCGCGGTCGCCCGAGGCGTTGCGGCGCCAAAGCGCGCGTTGCATCCCTCCCTCTACTTAGGCCGCTCTCGCCCCGTTCGGAACGGGTTCCTCGGGGACCGCGAGTACGGGCCGGAGGCCGTCCGGATACCCTATGTCGAGCAACATGGCTTCCGACTCCTCCCCCATGATCTCCCTGGGTTCCAGGTTCACGACAAAGAGGGCCTGCCTTCCCTCCAATTTCTTGGGGTCTTCCCGCTCCTGTTTCATCCCAGCAAGGACGGTCCTCGTACGGTCCCCGAAGTCCACCGCCAACCGAACGAGCGTGTCCGCATGGGGAAGATTCTCGACGCGCTCAATCGTCCCGACGCGGATGTCCAGTTTCTCGAAGTCGCCTATGGTGATGGGCGCCTTGACCGATGCTATCTTCACGACTGGTCCCTCCAACCTGCGGGCAGACCATCGCCATCAGTAGTAAAGCCCTAGCACCCACTCCGTCCGGAGAGGCAATGCGGAGGGCAGGATTTGAACCTGCGAACCACTAAGGACAGCCTCCTAAGGGCTGCGCCGTTGACCAGGCTTGGCTACCTCCGCGGCCTCGGAGTATGCCTCCCCCCCTTTTTCCTTTCCCCGTCTCAGCAGCTATATACGGAACGTTCCTGTGGGACAAGGAGGAAGGGGGATCGTGGTCGCGCCCGGGCAGGTCAAGAGATCATACACCTATCAGCCCCCCATTAACGAGGAGAAGCTTCGGAAGCAACGGGTCTACTACGTCTATCGCGGCAAGGGAGAGGCGGACAAGGAGCCGTGGTTCCCCGGCAATCTATTCGACGTCCAAGTGGGGGACGAGCGGCTCGGCGAGGCCCAGGTCATCCTCGTGGAGGCCCAACGCCTGGAGGACTTGACGCAGTACGACGCCATGCTCACGGGGTTCGGGGAGGAGGTGGAGGAACTCCGGAAGGCGATCCGGTTGTGGTTGGGCTTCCGAGGCGAGGCGAAGAAGGAAGGCTTCTTCAAGGTCCTCTTCCGCTGGCTCTAGGCGATATTGCGGTTCGCTCACGAGCCGGATTGTCCCGGGCGGCGGTATGCGCGCACGAGGATGACGGTCCCGGCCACCATGATCCCAGGCGCGATGAGTTCGAGCCAGGGAATGGGATCGATCCCGATGATGCAATCTGAGACCAACGCGGGAAGGACATTCCACCCAAGGGAGATGTTTCCAAAGAAGGCCGGTCCTCCGCAGGTCATGCCACTTCCGAAGTGAATGCCGCCCCACAAGCCTACACCTGTGACATTTGCGGTGGCCACATCCTGGCTCTCCATCCACACCCGAAAGCTGGATGCGTTGGCCTGGCCCGTGAGCCCGATGAAGTAACGATCCCCATCACTTGGTTCGAACCGAGTCAGCCGGAATTCGAATCGCTGCAGGGTGTATCGAAGGCTGACCTCCCCGGTCCCGGTTACGTTCTCCATAACGCCGTAGGCCGTCTCGGTGGGGGAAGCGGCGACGTTCTGCCCCGTGATCTCCAGGCTCATCGCGACGGTGGGTCTGGGCACCAGAACCCTCCAGGTACCCTCCTCGGAGGGGGTAATATTCACGACGTACTGATTCTCAATGAAGTGCAATCCCGCCCCCACAAAAATCAGTCCACCCAGCGCGAGAAGGACAATCGCGACGATCGGAGGACGGAATCGGGGTCCTTCGGACGACCTCATTGGACTGCAGCGGCCATCGAGTCGATCTAGGCCGGGGCCGTCTCCTCCTCAGGAGCGGCGGCTTCCGGCTCCTCGGCAGGCTCCATCGACTCGGCAATGAGCTCCGCCAGGTCCATCACCCGGATGGGGATGTTCGCCCTGCGGGCGACGTCCTTCAGGTGGGTCTCCGCGTGGGGGCACGTCGTCGCGAGGACCTCGGATCCGGTGGCCCGGGCTTCCTCCAGGCGACGCCGGGCGATGTTTCGCGCCTCCCGCTCCCACA
>JAZFPV010000019.1:0-2782 GCA_036444795.1 Thermoplasmata archaeon | reverse complement strand
TCGGTGGAGAGGTAGGCCCCCAGGTTGGCCAAGGATCGAACCTCGATGGCGAGAATCGTCCCGTCGGTCAGGGCGGCCAGTCGCACGTCCTGGATGTGATCTCGGCCGTGGGTCGTCACCTGGAAGTGCTCGACCCTCGTCTCGACCCTCCTCACGGTCCGATCCAGCAGGCGGGCGAGGTAACAGACCACGGCCTCCCCGGGGTAGACTGCGATCTTGCTCCCGAAGCCTCCCCCCCCGTCGGGAGCAATGACACGGAGGCTCGATTCGGGGATTCCCAAAACCCGCGCCAGGACTTCGCGATGGGTCTTCGGGTTCTGAGAGGTAACCCAGAGAGTGAGGTGCTCGGTCTGTGCGTCCCACCGGGCCACGGCCGCACGGGTCTCGATGGCGGCCGGCTGGAGCCGCTGGTTCACGATCCGCTGCTCCACCACGAGGTCGGCATCCCGAAAGGCCCGGTCTACGTCCCCGCCCTCGAGGCGCCAGCGGAACGCAAGATTGTGGAGAGCCTCCTCGTGAAGCTGGGGCGCGCCCTCCTTCAGCGCTTCCTCCTGGTTCGTCACCACGGGGAGCCGCTCATACTGGACATCGGCCAGCTCCAGGGCGTCCTCGAGCGCGGTGGGATCGGAGGCCACCACCACCGCCACCGCCTCGCCTCCGTACCGTACCCGGTCGATCGCCACCGCGGGGTACGGAGGCTTCTTGAGCCCGGCCTCTTCCATGCCCACTTCCGTGGGCAGGGGTCCCAAGGCCGATTCTAGGTCCTTCCCACTCCATGCGCCGAGGACGCCGGGAACACTCCTCACGGCCTGTAAGTCAACCCCCCTACTCTTAGCGTGGGCGTATGGACTCCGAACGAAGGCCGCATGGACCATCTCGGGGAAGGAGAGATCGGCAACGAACTGGCCGCGTCCCGTGACAAAGCGGCGATCCTCCAGGCGGGGAACCGAGGCGCCGACGTATCCCTCTTTCGTGGTCCTCGGGTTCCCCACGCCTCCCTTCCCCTCCCCGGCGCTTCTACCGCCCTCTCAGGCGGCCTCCTCGTTAAGACCTTCGGGCAGCCTGCGGGCGGAAGCAGGGAACGGTTCGGGGAAACGTATATATACAAGCGAAGACAGATTAAAGGGCGTGGGGGGCATGAGGGTAGATGGTCGTTAGACCAGAGCAAATCCAGGAAGCCCTGGAGAAGACGCTAGACATCTCACCGGAGGAGGCAAGCGACACGGCCCTCCGGGTCCTAAACTACTTCGGATTTAACTCCGTCATCATCGACAACGCGCTGCATCAGGAGGACCGGAAGGTTTTCTACGACCTCCATGACGCCGGCCTCCTCAACACGTACTGGGAGACGGTAATCCTCCCCACGGGGCGATCGTGGCGGACCTTTTACTGGGAGCTCGACGAGTTGGCCATCGACCGGGCCCGCCGGCGGCAGGAAGACCGAACGGAAGAGAAGGTCTACGAGACGCTCCCCGAGGAGATCTGGGCCCGGATCGAGACCTAAGGGGTTCATCGACCGGGTCTTGCTCGCTTTTGAGGGTGGATCCATCCTCCATGCCCCGTCCAATCAGACCCTGGACCGACCGGATTTGGCGCCCGCCAGCGTTATATAGGGGGACCCGCTAGGCGGATGCCGGCCCAGGCCGGGCCATCAAACCAGTGGGCGCTATGCCGGTTGAACGGAGGCAAATGGATGGACATGAATCGAAGACACCGGGCAGCGACGATGTTCTTGCTCTTCGTCCTGCTCCTCGGGGGGCTTGGACTCCTCACGGCGGACCTGTCCGCCGGACAACAGCAGATCCTGGGAAGGATTACCGAAGCGGGTAACCCGACCAATCGTCTCGCAGGTGTCTCCGTCGCCCTGCTCGATGCCCACGGGCAGAAGGCCACCGAAACCCTCGCGACCGGTCTCGACGGGACCTACACGTTCACCCCGACCTCCGGGTTCTACAAGATCACGGTGAAGACACCGGGCTTCTTCGACAACGAGACCGAGGTCTTCCGGTTCGACAACACCGCCACGCTCCGGAAGGACATCGAAATGGTCAAGATGCCGGACGCGGTGCTCATGCTCACCGTCCACGTCGAAGACGCCTTCACCGCGGACCTTGAAGACGCCACCGTCGAGGTGACCAACACGACAGCGGCGCAATCGCTGGGGACCAACCTCACGAACGCGAGCGGAGACTCCATCTTCTTCGTGTGGGCGGGCACGTTTGAGATCAAGGTCGAGAAGCAAGGTTTCGAGACCGAGATCATGGTCGTCGCCCTCTCGATGGACACCGTGGTCCCCGTGATCCTCGGCGCCGCCGTCTCCCTCGTCGGCAACGCCCAGGAGCCGGGAGGACCCTTCATCAGCCAAGGACTCGTGGCCTTCCTCTACAACCTCGACATGGGGACGCCCCCCGCCAAACGGCTCCTCATCGCCAATGTCACGGGCAGCCTCTACACCTTCTCCGGGTATCCCGGGGACTTCATCCTGATCGTCGACGCCGACGGGAAAGCCGGCAACATCACCCAGATCACCGTCACCGGGGCGGAGGACATCAGCCGCACCCTGGACGACTCGCCCGAGGAACGAGCGGACACGGTCATCGAGTACAACCAAGGGGATTGGAACCGGCTGTACCTGTGGCGCAACCTGACGCTCAACGACGACAGCACCTTCCCGGGACTCCCCTTCGCCTTCGTTCGTCATCTGCGGCTCCAGATCGATCTGGCCCTGGGCAACGGCGACGGGACCCTCAATGAAACCGAGCGGGAGGTCTTCCGGGCCTTC
>JAZFPV010000018.1:0-7172 GCA_036444795.1 Thermoplasmata archaeon | reverse complement strand
CTCAAGGCCTCCACTCGACCGGGACGGAAGAAGGTCCCCACATCGCTGTTGGACTGCATGGTCTCGAATGGCGGGTGGGGTAAAAGGCTCCTGAAGATCCACCGGCACTCGCGGAGGTTTGTTCCCCTCCTCCGTAAGCCGGTCTCAAGCCCTCTTATACGGCCGCTTGCATCTGAGGCCGGGGAAGAGGAGCTCTGCTACGTCCCCATCGTAGGGACCCATGCCGAAGGGCTGAATATCCTGCGATGATCCTCGGCGAAGAGGGGGCCCGGGGACTCTAGCATCCGGATCGGATCCCTCAAGCCGCGCTTGCCATTGCCCGGGAGAGTAGCGATTCACTGAACCGGAGCTGGGTCAGGCCCGCCACCAGCCCCATGAGAAAGATGGGAACGAGAAGGAAGGGGATGAACTGGGGCCCTTCCGTCCAGAGCCCCGCGGAGTAAAAACCGTCGAGGAACGACGCGAAGGGGGCGAGGAGCACCGCCGCCAGAAGGGTCACCCGCCACGACCGCAGGTCCCGCACGAGGACGTCAAAGAGGGCGACCGGCAGGAGGAACGCGAGGTAGAGGGGGATGAAGGCGGCTATCGCCCCCCCGTTCGCCGGGTCGTTGGCGGCACGGAAACCCAGGCTCAGAGTGGCGATGATGACAGCCCCCAGGAGGGCGACGGCCGTGGCCCCTCCCCGCCAGCCGAGGATCCGTTTCGCGCTGAGGAAAACGAGGGTTCCCGTGAGGCCGAGGAAGGAGGTACCCAGGATGAAGGCCGGGAGGCCCGCCTGCGCGAGAAACGGTTCTCCGAAACCGAAGGTGTACGCAATCCCTCCCGTGTCTGTCAGCAGGTACACCAACCCGTTGAGGCCGAGCCAAAGCGTGGTCAACCCCATGACGGCGAGGACGTGAAGCCCCCGGCGGCTAATCCGGAAGGCCCCCAGGTCCACCCCAGCCCGGTGGGCTTGAAGAAGCCGAACGGCCCCCACACCCATGCCTATTCCCGTCAGCGCAATGCCCACGACGAGGAGGGAGTGGGGCGGAGTGAAGAGAAAGGCATCGAAGCCGTACGTCGCGTGCCACCAGGAGTCGAAGGGGCCCGCCGCGACCTGAAGGCCTCCTCCCACCAGCGCGATCAGCAGCCCGGTGAGGAGGAACCGGTCCGTCGCGCCGCGGGATAAGCCCCGAAATCGGACGTAGACCCCGACCACGACGGCAAGAAGGACCAGGGCGATGCCTGCATAGAGGACGAGGTGGGACGGAGTAAAGAACGTCTCGACGAGGCCGAGGATGTGTGCCGAGACATCCCAGACGCCCCCTGTGATCTGCAGGAGCGCACCAAACACGCCGAGGGCGTAGGCGGGGACGAGCAGGTCACGGGCTTTCATGGGACTCGTAATGAAGCGGTTCAAGACGCATTAAGGCTTTGTTGAAACGAGGCGCCCTGCATGGGGGATGTCCCTTCTCCCCACTTTCGCCCTCCTCCCTTCCGAATGCTTAAAGAGGAGAGCGAGATGAATCGCCACACGGAGGGAAGGTAATTGGAAGAAGCACCCAAGCCCGGCAGTATTGTTCACATAGAATTCCCCGTCAAAGACGCGGAGCGCGCCAAGAAGTTCTACGGAGACCTCTTTGGTTGGACGTTTCAGGACCTCCCCGAGATGAACTACACGCTCTTCGAGGCCTCAAACGGACCCGGAGGCGGTCTGTTCGTGCCGCAGGAGGGCCAGTGGGCTCCCGAGGGCGCCGTGAACTACATTCTCGTCGAGGACATCGACGCCAAGTCCAAGGAGATCGAGGCCGCGGGAGGCAAGATCCTGCAGCCTACCACGGAGGTCCCCGGCCAGGGATGGACCGCGGTCTTCGAGGATCCCGAGGGCGTAACCATGGCCCTCTGGAAGTCGGCTCCCCAGCAGGAAGAGTAGGGAAAACCCCGATATTTCCACCCCCTTGTTGAGGACGCGACACCCCGGCGACTCTCAATCCACCAGCGAGAGCGCTAGGCCGAGGAGATTGGTTCAAAGACGAGGAGTTCCCCCGTCTCCGCGTCGAACCGAAGCCGGAAGCGATAGGCCTCGACCCCTCGGATGGCCGCGCACTTTCTGCCGCGGTAGTCCCCCTCGATCTGGATCTCATCCAGAGACTCCCAGCCCGTACGCCGTTTGACCTCCTGGACGATATGGTCGAAGGCCCGGGCACAGACCCAGCAGCAGAAGAACATCCGCTGGCCATCGACCTTCTCCCAGTGGTCCCCCCACTCGGAGTTACACAACGCACAGGCGGCCTCAGGCACTTTCATAGTCTTTCGCTCGCTCGAGGCGGGCGTTCAAGTACCCATCGAAGGCCTCCAGAGATTGGAGGTAGGCGGCCCGAACGCGATCCTGCAAGCCGAACTCCTTCGCGTACTTCTCGACGAGGGCAAGGGCCTCCTCCGAGTGGGCCACGTCCGCCTCGTATCCCTCGCGAAGGAAGTCCTTGACCGCCTGGGGGACCGCCTTGTCCTTGAGGAGCGCGGGATCGAAGTAGCGCATGGAGGCTCCTTCCTTCACGAGATCGCGATTCGCAATGAGCTCCAGGCCGTGCATCGCCGCCATGATTTCGACCCAATGACCCCGCTCCGCCAGCTTCGCCCAGAAGGTCAATGCCTGCTTCGTCCGGGGGAGCGGACTCGTCGACAGCACGTCCTCCCGTGGGAGGCCCAAGGCCTCGCCCATCCGGAGGAGGAGCTCATAATGAGCCGGCGCGTCCGGTCCCTGGCCTCCGAACTCCGAGACGATGTTGTCGATCTCATACAGCGTCACGTCCCTCCGGTCGGTCTTCGCAATGACGCTCGCGGCGGAGCGGACCCACTGGCGCAAGAAGTGCTGATGCTCCACCACATAGCCGAGGAGCGTGGCTCGCGTGGGACGTTGCAAGGCACGGACGAACGGGTGGGGTCGGGGCCCGTAGAATCGGTCAATGAAAGTGCGCTTCATCCAGGTCGCCAGGGTCGTCGCGTCGGTAGCGTAGGCCTTCAAGCCTTGCGCCAACGCTGCCTCCCCGACCTTCTCCTTCGTAACGTTGCGGTTTAACCACATGACGTGGCCTGGATCGCTGGCGGCCGCCTGTTTGAGGAAGTGTCGGGCCAAGGATGGGTATCCTTTGAACGACCGGCCGCAGACGTCGCATCGCACGAATGGCTCCCCGCGAGTAAGTCGTACGGCCGGTCCCGGCTTAAGGTTGACTCGGGGGGTACCCCAGGATGGCGCTTCAGAACGGGAAATCGTCGGGGAGTCGTGCCCGGAGGGACCGATACGTTTCCGTCTCCCCGAACTCCTCCCGCATCCGATGGAGACGAGCCTTCACAATGCCCATTGTGAGACCGCGCGCACTGGAAACCATGCGGACAGTTTCCTCGAAGTCCTCCCGACAGACATCGTAGCAGTTGCCCATCCCCGTGAGCAGCTCCCGGTCCGAATCGTCCACACCCGGACATGGCGACAGCCTTGTTTAGGCTTTTTCGGAGACGCCTAGGGTGGAGAAGCGCCACCCACCACGCTTTACCCGGCGAGAGGATTCCGACACGTAGCGAGGGATCTTTAGAGTGGGGCGACGCATCGACCCGGAGGGAGCCGAGCTCGAGACGCTGGAGCGCTTCGTCTCGTTGGGGTGGGACCGCCTCCTGGACATAGGTTGCGGGGACGGACGACTCACCGCGCGCCTCGCGAAATCGGCGAAGGAGACGATTGGCATTGACCCGGTGGCCGCCGATGTGGAGCGTGGTTGGCGTACCATCCCGCCCGGTCTCCGCCCAGGCATAACCCTCGCTGTAGGGGCGGGCGAATTCCTTCCGTTCCCCGACGGAGCGTTTGACGCTGTATTCTTCTCGTGGTCCCTCTGTTGCATGGCGTCCACCGCCCGCATGCAAGAGTCCCTCCACGAAGCGTGGCGGGTCCTGCGGCCCGAGGGCTACTTGGTGAACCTCCAGCCCTCCCTCTACCAGCCCTTCGACCGGGGCGTCGTGACGTACCTCATCTCAGGACAACAACGAGACCTCGTCCTGGACGAAGGAAGCGCGCGGGTGTCTGACGCCCGTTTTGCCCTGGAACATGCGACCCTCCTTGAAGGGAGGTTCGACCTCCTAGGCGAGGCGGAGTTCGAGGTTCGTACCTACTACGAAACCGAGGAAGAGCTTCTAGAGCGCCTCGTCCTGGGGAGGGAGGACGCGTATGAGGCCCTCTCCGAGGCCCAAAAGAAGGAGATTCAGAAGCGGCTGGAATCTCTTCGGACCCCCGAAGGCATCCTGCGAACCGAGAACGCCATCCTCACGGCGCTTCGTCGATCGGGCTAGCGGGAACCGCCGGCCGGTAACTACAGATCCCGGACGAACCGCGTCATGATCGCGACCTCGCCCTCGAATCGGGCCGTCGCCGCCGGGGAGTACCAGATGTCGGCCAGGTGAGGGACCGCACGCAGACACGCATCCCGAATGTCGGCGCCCGACAGGCTCCGGAGGACGTCGAGGGCCTGCTCCTTGAAGTTCTTGAGGAACTCCCGGTTCGGCTCAAAGAGGATATCCACGATGCTCATCTTCCCCTCGAGCCAGTCCGCGATGGCATCGGGCGGGGCGGATCCGACCCCGGTCTCGATCTGCTGGAGGAGAAACTCGCGGGGGCCGCCGGACATCATGGCGCTGGGACCTAGCAGGTCGAGTGCTTAAGCGTTGCTGGTCTCGGAATCTCAGCCCGAAACATGGAGGACGATGGCGTCGAACCCGGTCGCCCCGTTGGGGAACGGGCCCGAGGAGGCGGGTTCCTGGGGCTGGCCACTCCCGTCCACAACACGCGCCAGAACTCGGTGAGAACCGCCGGCGGGCGGCACCCAGTCAAAGGTCCATAGGACCCAGGTGAGCTGCGACAGGGGGGGCGCCTTCAGGGTGGCGGCGGCCCAGGTCATCCCGCCGTCCGTGCTGACCTCGACGCCGGACACCCCCCTCGAGCCGGCGAAGGCCACGCCTCCCAGGCTCACGGGAGAGGAGACCACCGCATCGGGTGCGGGGGTGGCAATGAGAGCCTTCGGCCGCACCTCCCCCCGGTTCGTCCACCCCTTCCGCTGCCAAAATCCCAGAAACTCCCCTTCGACCAGGGTGATACGGGTCAGCCACTTGGCCGAGAACATGCCGTAGAGGTCGGGCACCACCACGCGGGCAGGGAAGCCGTGGTTCCCCTGCAGGGCAATGCCGTTCATCTCCAACGCCACGAGCGTGGTCGCCTCCTCGGCCTTGGCCCGTGGGACGGCCACGGTGTACTCATCGGCGCACGTGAAGGCGACCCAATCCGCTTGGGTGTCCGGATCGGCCTCCCGGAGGAGATCGGCCAGGCGGACCCCCTCCCAACGGGCGGTGCTGATGAGGTCGCCTCCGACCTCGTTGCTCACGCACTCCAACGTGATGACCTCCTGGGCATCCGTCCGTGCCAGGAGCTCGGGGTAGGTGTAGGACCGCGGGGCCCTCACCAGGCCGTCAATTACCAACAGCCACGCGTTCGAATCGACGACGGGGTCCGTGAGGTTCTTGGTCACGACGTAAAACTCCCCCGTGGGCGTCACTTCCTTGAGAAACATCTCGCCGACGGAGGCGAAGGCCAAGCGCCGGCGCCCCGGGAAGAGGCCGCTCAGGCCGAGGAAGACCAGCGCAGACAAGGCGATCGTGGCGGCGACCCCGACGATGAACTGGCGGCGGGAGGGCTGGAACCCCGCGGGGTACCGCACGCGCAATTCCACGAGGAAGTAGTCGAGGCCGGCGGCATAGATCCAGCCCGCGATGAGCTGGCTGAAGACCGCGGGTCCCATTCCGGCGGAGGTATTGCTGCCGAGGAAACCGCCTCCCAGGAGGGGGAGGGCGACGAGGAGGGCCACCGCCGCATACCCGAAGGCGAAGACCGCGATGGGGGCCCACCGCCCGGGAATGCGGCGACGCGCCCAGGGAAAGAAGAGGGCAAGGACGCCCGCGAGGACCAGGGAGAGCGTGATCGCCACCAGGAGACCCAGCACCTTGGCGCCCTCGCCCATGGCCTGGATGAAGAACGACTCGATGGCTCCCGGGATCGCGTCGACCACGAATCCGACCGCCACCTCCGGGAGGAAGACCCCAAGGCCGAGAAAGCGGAGGACGTAGGTAACCACAAGCACGCCGGCGCCCGCGATGAGACCAGCGGCGAATCGCCCCCAAGGAAGACTGCGCACACTGCGCCCTAGGCCCTTGAGCAGGCCCATGGGACCTGAAGGAACCCTCGCTATAACCTTCTTGGCGCCTCCTGAATCCCCTGACTGAAACCTTTTTGTGGGCAAGGGGAGTACAAGGGAAACATGCGCCCCATCCTCATGATCCTCGGAATCCTCATCGTCCTCGTGGGAACGGTGTTCGCCCTCCAGGGGGCCGGCCTGATCCCTACCACGTTTATGATTGGGCCCGCCTGGATTGCAATTGGATCCGTCGTGGCCGTGGTCGGTCTTGGGTTTGCGGCCCTTGGGCTGAGAACAGGTTGAGGACGGGCTCCTGACCTACCTCGGGCGCCGCGAAGGCGTAAGCTTTTCTTGACGGGAGACCCTCCCAAGGACGTGCCATCGGAGGTCGGCAGTCTCCCCTCATCCGAGGAGACAGGCTTTCGATTCCCTCGGACCGTCGGGGCCCATCCGGTGTTATGGGCCGCTCTCGTGAGCGGTGTTATCTATCTCATCCTGGGCCTTCTGCTCCTCGCGCCGCGAGGCCCACCCCCCGCGCCGGAACTCGGGCCATCGCTATCGGTCCTCACCGCCGTCGCGAACGCACTCACGTTTCTATTCCTGACGACGGGGTGGCTGGCGATCCGGGCCGGAAACCGGTTGCGCCACCGTACGCTCATGGAGCTTGCCTTCCTCTCGATCGTTTCGTTCCTGGCGCTCTACGTCACCCGACAGCTCCTCTCGGGAACACTGACCTTCGGGGGGCCTGAGAATCTCTACCTGGGGGTCTACCTCCCTCTGCTGTTGGTCCACCTCGCCATCTCGACGGCCACCGTGCCGCCCGTCATCTACAACTTTCTTGTAGGGCTGAGTCGACCCCTCAACCGGGTCGGGGCGACCGCCCACCCCCGGGTGGGTCGGATCATCGTCCCGCTCTGGATGGCGAGCTCCCTTATGGGACTCACCGTGTTCGCCTTGCTCCAC
>JAZFPV010000017.1:0-6319 GCA_036444795.1 Thermoplasmata archaeon | reverse complement strand
AGACCGCCGAGAGCGGAGAGTACCTCAAGAAAGGATCCTTCGTGATTCGGGGGAAGCGGAACTACGTCCACAACCTGGCATTGGTCCTCGCAATCGGCGAAGCGGAGGTCGAAGGAAGCCGGAGGGTCATCGGGGGCGACCCCGATGCCCTGCGCGCCCTCTCGAGTCGGTACGTTCTCGTGAAGCCCGCGGGGGCACTTCGCCGGCAAGACCTGGCACGAACCCTCTCTCACGCCTTCGAGATCCCCTCCGCGGAGGTGGAACGAGTCCTCCCGACGGGCGCCTTCGAGGTGACGAAGGTGAACGGCCTCCGAGAGGACCTCTTCGCGACGGAGTGAGGTCGCCTCCAAGGTTTCGACGGGCCCTCATCTTCATATTCCCGTCCCCCGTAGAATTCCCGATGGCCGGGAGACTGCGTACAGCGGGCCTGTTCCTCTTCCTGCTCGCCCTCTTCGGCCTCATCGGCTGGCTTTTAGGTGGCTTCTTCGCCAACGAGTGGTATCTCGGCGCCGCCATCTTCCTCGGTCTCGCGGCCGTCATGAACCTCATCGCCTACTTCGGCGGCGCCCGCCTCATCCTCAGGTCGTATCGGGCGAAAGTGGTGTCGGAGAAGGAGGCCCCCAAACTGTACCGTTCCGTCCGCCGGGTCGTGCAGATGGCGGATCTTCCCATGCCCAAGGTGGCCCTGATCGCCTCCCCGACCCCGAACGCCTTTGCCACCGGTCGCAACCCGAAGAACGCGGTTGTTGCGGTAACCGAAGGGATGCTAAGAATCCTGCCGGAGGAGGAGCTGGAAGGGGTGCTTGCCCACGAGATCGCGCATATCAAAGACCGAGACATCCTCGTGATGTCGATTGCGGCGACCCTGGCCGGAGCCATCGCCTTCATGGCCCGGTTCGCGTTCTACGGTGCCCTCTTTCGTCAGCGCAACCAGGGGGCGCTCCTGCTGCTCATTGTCATCGCGGTGACTGCCCCCATCGCGGCCGCTCTCGTCCAACTCGCCATCTCTCGGACACGAGAGTTCCGGGCGGACGAAATCGGGGGGCGGACCCTTCGCAAGCCGTTGCACCTGGCGCGGGCCCTGCAGAAGCTCGATGCGGCCAACCAACGTCGTCCGATGCAGCGAGGCAACCCCGCCAGCGCCTCCCTCTTCATCGTGAACCCCTTCCGCCGCCGCTCCGCCTTGGTGCGCATCTTCTCCACACACCCGCCCATCGAAGAGCGCGTCAAGCGGTTGCGGAAGCTGGCTCGCGAGTTCGGTCAATACGCCTAGCCGGGCCGGCAAGAGGTTAAACCCGCGGCCCGGTTGAACGGCGCCATGGGTGAGGTGGGCGTCGGGTGGGACGATCTGGATCTCGAAATCCTCCGGCTTCTCAACCGCAACGCCCGGCAGAGCTACCGGGACCTGGCCCGGCAGCTGAAGGTCTCCACGAGTACGGTGTCCACTCGGATTCACCGCCTGGAGAAGGAGGGCATCATCACCGGATACGCGCCCCTCATCGACCCGAACAAGACCGGGTTTGACCTGCCGGTCGTCGTCGGCCTCCAGATCTCCAAAGGGAAGCTCCTGGAGGTACAGCAGAAGGTCGCGGAGGACCCCCGGGTCTACGGGGTGTACGATGTGACCGGCGACTGGGACTCGATCGTGATGGCCCGCTTCCGGAACACCCGAGACCTGGATGCCTTCATCAAGAAGGTCTTGGCGCTTCCCTACGTGGAGCGGACGTACACCCAGCTCGTGTTGAACACGGTGAAGGAGGAAAAGCGGGTCCTCCTCTAGTCCTCCTCGGACCCGATCTCGGCGCGGGTCTGGGCGGCCTCCGCTGCGGCCGCTTCCGCCTCCATCTTGGCCTCCTCCATATCCCGGGCCAGCTCCTCGGACTTGGGGAGGGGGCCCAGGACGTCGTCCGCCTTCCCCATGAGATCCTCCAGTTGCTCGAAGGACGAGATTTCCCGCTCAGGTATCTTCTTCGTCACGCCCAGATAGTCGGAGATCCCCTCAACGATACGGCTGATCTCGAAGGGGAAGATGATCTTCGTGGCCTCCCCCTCGGCCATGGTCTTGAGGGTGTCCATCGAGAGGACGGCGATGGCCTTGGTGTCCAGGGTGGCGGCGCCAAGGGAAAGGATGCGCAGCTTCTGCGACTCCCCCTGGGACTCGAGGATGATGGCCAGACGTTGCCCCTCCGCCTCAAGGACCTTGGCCTGACGGAGACCCTCGGCTTCCAGGATGCGTGCCTGCTTATCCCCCTCGGCCACGAGGATGGCGGACTTCTTTTCCCCGTCCGCTCGCAGGATGGCCGCCCGGCGCTGACGCTCCGAGGCCGTCTGCTCCTCCATGGCCGCCTTGACCGTTCGGAGGGGGTCCACCTCCCGGATCTCCACGGCCTCGACCTTGACGCCCCAGTTGTCGGTGGCGGTGTCCAGGACGTCCCGGAGCCGGACGTTGATCGTTTCCCGGTTGTAAAAGATCTCGTCCAGCTGCATGTCGCCCATGATGGATCGCAGGGTCGTCTGGGCAAGCGCCACGGTGGCAAGCCGATAATCCGTCACCTCGAAGAAGGCCTTCTTCGGATCGATGACCTTGATGTAGATGATGGCGTCCACATTCGTGGGCGCGTTGTCCTTGGTGATGACCTCCTGCCGGGGCACGTCCAGGACCTGGGTACGCAGGTCCAGTTTGATGACCTGGGTGATCAGCGGGGCCACGAGGTTGAATCCCGGATTCAGGACCTGCCTGAACGCCCCCAAGCGGATGGCGAGACCCTGCTCATAGGGCTGGATGATGCGCACGGCCGTGATGAAGAGCACGATGATCACGAACAGGACGAGCAGCGTCAGGGCGAGGATCACCTCGCTCGGAAACTGGGCGCTCACGTCCACCTGCAGGAGGCCGCCGAAGAGACCTCCGAACACATTCCCACTCTCCCCCGTTACCAATCCTATTCCTCCTGTTTCTCTTCTATCTCGGTGGTCTTCTCCGCGGCCTTCCCCTCCCAGGGGATGACGACGACATGCACGCCGCGGCTGTCCACCACCTGGACACGCACGCCTTTCCCGATGGGCTCCTCCGCGGTCGCACTCCACACGGTGTTGTCGATGTTAACCTTACCGTTGATGGAGTCGGGAATCACCCGCCGGACGACCCGGCCCCGTTTCCCGATGAGCGAATCGCCGACTGTCGTCGTGGGCGGGGAGGGGGGCGCCAGACGCTGGTAGAGGAGAATCGTGAAGTAGGTGACTGGGGCCCCGACCACGATCACGGTAATGGGGGCGAGAGGGGAGGTGAAAAACCCTGGGACGACAATTCCTAAGAGCCCGAGGACGATGAGGATAGTGGCGAGAACCCCCACGAAGAAGCCAGGCGAAGCCGCTTCCAGCAGGAGGAGAACAAGGCCGACGACCAGGAAGGTCAGGGCCAGGATCTCTTCGAACGTGACCATCTCGTAAGATACGAGAATGCGCTATATCACACTGTTGGCTCTTTGTTTCAACTCAAGTCCATCACGACAACGTCGCGGATGGCCCGCATGCCTTGGAAGGGAAGGAGCAGGCGACCTCGCGCATCGGCGCGAAAGGCCCGGACATCCACCTCGTCGGCGGCGGCCACGAGAACATCCTGGACGTGGCCGTTCCGGGTATCCACCACGAAATCGTCGATGACGCCTAGCATTCGGCCGTCGTTAGTCATGACGGTCTTGCCTGTCAGCTCGGTCACAAATCGTTTCATCCCATCACCCTCTGAGGGGGCCGGATTTCCCTCCCCCTATATTAGCCTGCCGGGAGCTCAACGATAAATCGTGGGGACCTCTTCCTGCCGCCGCACGGCGCGCCGCCGGAGCTCCTCCCCGAGTCGACTGTAGAGCTTGACGGTCTCTTCATCCACCGAGGGGAAGACGACCTGCCGGGCAGCCTCAAAGTTCTTGCCCTGGACCAGGACGGCATCCCGGTTCTCTCTTAAGGCGTGCATGGCCGCTTCCCGACACAAGGCCTCGAGGTCCGCACCCACGTACCCGACCAGCTCCTTCGCCAGCTTGGCCAGGTTCACGTCGGTGTCCAGGGGCATGGAACGGGTGTGCACATTCAGAATCTCGAGGCGGGCCTCCTCCTCGGGAACGGGAATCAGAATCATGCGATCGAAGCGTCCAGGCCGCAGCAAGGCGGGGTCCACCATGTCAGGCCGGTTGGTCGCCCCGATGGTGACGACGCCCTCCATCGACTCCAGCCCGTCGAGGGACGTGAGGAGCTGGTTCACCAGGCGCTCGCTCACTCCCGAATCCCCCATCGCCCCGCCGCGGCGTGGGGTCAAGGCATCAATCTCGTCGAGGAAGACCACGCAAGGGGCGACCTGCTTCGCCTTCTTGAAGATCTGGCGAACGGCCTTCTCGCTCTCCCCCACCCACTTGGACATGACCTCGGGACCCTTGATGGAGATGAAATTGGCCTCTGATTCCGTGGCCACAGCCTTGGCGAGGAGGGTCTTGCCCGTGCCCGGGGCGCCGTA
The DNA here is from genome assembly GCA_036444795.1 of Thermoplasmata archaeon. Lineage (GTDB taxonomy): Archaea > Thermoplasmatota > Thermoplasmata > RBG-16-68-12 > JAJISG01 > JAJISK01. Next base: position 1,815 of record JAZFPV010000017.1, on the reverse strand, counting down.
GAGCAGAATGCCTCGGGGCGGTCGAATTCCCATCCGACGGAACGCGTCCGGGTTCTTGATGGGCATCTCCACGGCCTCGACGAGTTGCTCCTTCACTTCATGGAGGCCACCGAGGTCGTCCCATTTGACTCGCGGAATCTCCACGAGGACCTCCCGCAAGGCGCTGGGTTCGACTTCCTTCAGGGCCTCCCTGAAGTCCCCCGGAACGACGCGCATCTTCTCGAGAACCTCCGCGGGGATGGGCTTGTCGAGCTCGATATCGGGCAGGTACCGGCGCAAGGTCTTCATCGCGGCCTCCCGGACCAGGGCAGCCAAGTCGGCGCCGACGAACCCGTGGGTGATCCTGGCCATCTCCGTGAGGAGGGCCTCCCGGTCCTCCGATTCGCCCTCGATGGGCATGCCACGGGCGTGAATCTGCAGGACCTCCATCCGCCCGTCCCGGTCGGGGACACCAATCTCGATCTCGCGGTCAAACCGGCCCGGCCGCCGAAGCGCGGGATCGATCGCGTCCTCGCGGTTCGTGGCCCCGATGACGATGACTTGACCCCGTCCGCTGAGGCCGTCCATGAGGGTAAGGAGCTGGGCCACGACGCGCCGCTCCACCTCCCCGGTGACCTCCTCTCGCTTAGGCGCGATGGAGTCGAGTTCGTCGATGAAGAGAACCGAGGGGGCGTTTTTCTCGGCTTCTTCGAACTTCTCTCGGAGGCGTTCCTCGCTCTGGCCGTAGTACTTGGACATGATCTCGGGACCCTGGATGGAGGCGAAGTTGGCCCCGGCCTCGTTGGCCACCGCCTTCGCGATGAGGGTCTTGCCCGTGCCGGGCGGTCCGTAGAGCAGGACGCCCTTGGGGGGGTCGATGCCGAGTCGGTTGAAGAGTTCCGGATGCTTGAGGGGAAGCTCGATCATCTCTCGGACGCGCAGGAGCTCCTCGTGGAGGCCCCCGATGTCCTCGTAGGTGATTGTGGGGGTGAGAATCTCCCCCTCCTTGATCGGCTCCTCCTTCATTTCGATGAAGGTCTCCTCGGAGATCTGGACGATGCCCCGAGGGGCCGTGCGGATGACCATGAAAGGAAGCGCGCCGCCCATGAGAGCAATGCCGGGGACGATGACCACGTCCCCCTTCACCACGGGGCGCTTCAGGAGCCCCCGCTTCACGAAGTTCTCGATGCCTTGGCCGAAGCTTACCTTGTGCCCTTCGCTGATGATGGGGGCGATAGTGACCCGCTGGGCGCCATCCACGGTGGCCTTCTTGACTTCCACCTTATCGCCGATGGAGATGCCCAGGTTGCGCCGGACGAGGCCGTCGATGCGAACAATGCCCTTCCCCTCGTCCTCCTGCATGGTCCGGAAGAGCTTCGCGGCCGTGCTCTTCTTGCCGACGATCTCGATGATCTCCCCCACGTCGACGCCCAGGGTCATCCGCGTACGGGTATCCACCCGGGCGCGACCCAGCCCGACGTCCGATTGAGGGGCCTCGGCGACCTTCAAAATTACCCGATCTGGCATCCCATTTGCTCAACATGAGCGGAGCTATTTGATGATATGGGTTACCTGGCCGTGCCTGATAATCGAGGTCAACCGGTCTCGGTGGTCGACGCCTGGATGGCCTCGGTCAGGGTCATGTCGCCTCGCGCGACCTTCTCCGCCAACCCCTGCGAGATCGTCAGGCGGCCGCCGGAGCGGATGCGGCTGCTTCGCTGAATGTTCTTCACGTCACCATGTGTGGGGAGAATCGCGTAGGAGGTCTCGGCCCGGACCCCCCGGCCCATCGCGATGTCCGTGGCGGCTTCGATGTCGCGGGCATCCTCGCGTCTC
>JAZFPV010000016.1:0-3074 GCA_036444795.1 Thermoplasmata archaeon | reverse complement strand
AGCGCGCCATCGAAGAACTGGAGGAACACGATGCCGCTCTGGAGGCCCGTACGGGCGGAAACATCGACGGTCCCTTCCCGCTCCCCCGCGGAAATCTGCCTCTGGATCTCCAAGGCGTCAAAGATGTTGAGGGCGGTGAATTCCTCCGTGAAGTTGATGATCTGGTCGGGCGGGTGGGGGTTGAAGTAGGCCGTCCGGTAGACCATCTTGAAGTGCGCCAGCATCCACCCGTGCCGGGGTTCGACGCTCTGAAGGGCCCCCGAGAAGGCGGGGAGGCCCTCGTTCGCGATCCCCAGGGACTCCCCGTCCGGCCCGAAGAAGATGCGGTAGAGCATCGTGTGGTACCAGGGGTCCAGGTACACGATGCGAATGTCGGTGACCTGGGCTCCCGGAGGAACCTGATCCAGCTCGAACTCCCCTTGAGGGGTCACCGCGATGAGGCGATAGAAGTCCACCGGGATGCTGCGTCCATCGACGAGCTCCGTCATCCGGTGGTCCGTGAGCTTAGCGACGGCGAAGAAAATGCCCGTGTTCGTCCCGGAGAAAGGGATCATGCGGGTGTCGACCGCGAAGTACCCGATGGAGGCGTCGACCGAACTCCGGAGGTCCCGGTAGAAGCTGGTCTGAGCCTCCAGCCCAAGGGCCTCGATGAAGATGGTTCGGAGGTAGATGATACGGGAGTTCCGTCCCGAGAGGCGATCGTCCCACTCGCGAAATCGCTCAGGCTCCGCCCGGATCAGGGGGATGAAGAGGGCAGGCTGTTTCAGCGCGTCCAGGACATGATCGGGATCGAATCCATAAGCGACGAGGACCGCCCCCGTAGCGGCGCTGAATTCACCCCGGTTGGCCGCGACGTCGCCAACAAGCAGCCGTACATTCAGGACCGCGATGCCTTCATTTTCCGAGAGAGAGGTCAGGAAATGGCCCGAGTACTCCAGGCCGTTCTGGAAGTTGTCGGCCACCGTGGGATGCCTCCCCTCCTGGATGGCCTCGAAACCGTAGTCCCACCAGCTGAGGAACGCGGGTCGTTCCCAGATGGGTATGACCTCTGTGTCCTGCTCCCGCAACCAGGACCACGCCTGCGGAAAGTAGCGGTTCGGGAGCGGGAGAGAGAACCCGAAAGCCCCGAAGTAGAAGAGGCCGGTCGCCGCCTCAGGGGGCCGGAGGAACTCGGGGGTCACCCGTAGGACCTCCTCTTCCAGGTCCTCCTTGACCTCGAAGGGACTCCCGGCATCGACCGCCAACCAGGCGTTGGGCAAGACGACAAGGATGGCCACAAGGAAGACCGCCGCGATGTGCCGGATCTTGACGCCCTTGCGGAAGGCGACCAAACGGCTTCCCCCGGTGGTGGCGATCGCCTTCCCCACCTGTTCGAGGCCGATTCGCTCCACGATGAGGATAACGACCCAAGCCGCGGTGATGGCGAACACCGGAGAGGCGTTAAAGAGGAAACGGACGGCAGAGAGGGCCATGAAGATGGCCGCCACCATCCACACCAGGACGAACAGGAAGTCGGGCCGGGGGCGCCGGATGATTTGGAGCGCCAGGAGCACGATGCCGGCGAGTGAGAAGTAAAATGTCACCGCGCCGAAGGAGAGGATGACCTGGCTGAGGTTCGGGGGTTGCGCCTCGGCAATGGTCTCGAAAATCTTGTTGGGGACGAAATAGCCGAGGCCGGAGCTCAACGCCGAGGCCACCGCGGGGATGTAGACGGCCGTGATCGCCAGGCCAACCAGGAAGCCAAGGATGATGGGAGGGACCACCAGCATCCAGGGAAGACGGTGGAAGACCGCAAAGACGAGGCCGAGACCGAGGGAGGCGAGGAAGAGATACAGCGGGACGTCGAACCAGGTCCTCACCTGACCCGTAATCAGATAGTAGGGTGCCGCCAAGAGATGAGCCGTCCCGAGCGTGACGGCGAAGACCAGGAGAATGCCTAAGGGGTCTTGATTGCGAATCTTGTGGACGAGAATCTGCGCGAGGAAGTACACGATGATGATGACGACGGCGTAGGCCCAGCCTTTCCAGGTGAGGGCGATGGCTGCCATCGCCGTCCCCGCCATGACGGCCAGGAGGACGGTCCTCCGGTTCTCCGCAACCAGGCCCGTGAGGCCCCGGACCACGGCACGGGGACGCCACCAGGCCTCGACCCAAGGGCGCTCCCTGAGCCCCGCCAGGGCCTTGAGGAAGAAGTAGAAGGCCGTGACAACGAAGAAGAGGATGATGGCGTCGTGATCTCCATTGCTGAAAGGTGTCCGCTGGATGTGGGCGGGAATGAGGGCCAGGAAGAAGGCCGCGAGGTAGGCCGTCCGCTTCCCGAACATCTCCTTCGCCAGGAAGTAGGTCGGAAAGATCGTGAGGGCCCCCCAGACGGCCGTCGAGAACAGGAAGGTCTGGCCGACCCCGTCCGATACGGACCCCTGCAGGGTGCCCACCAGCTGGCCGACCAGGGCGACGCTCCAGGCGTAGATGGGAGGCCGGGGGTTCAACATCCCGACCGGGAAGTTGAGCATCGGATCCTGGAGGAGATGCCTGCCGGTCGTGACGATGTTCTCCAGGATCCACCCGAAGTAAAAGGCGTCTGAGCCGCCCGAGAGGAGGAAGTCCTGAATGGCCAGCTCGTAGGCGAAGAAGGCCCGGAGGAAGAGGGCCAGGGCGAAAATGCCACCCAGGATGAGGAACGGGCTAACCCTTCTCCATAGGGTTCCCTCGTTTTCCATGACCCAACCCGTTCGATTCCAGACCGGGGTCCCTTATATATCCGTTTTCCAGACAATCTCCCATCTGGCCCTCGATGCCCAAAAGGGTTAAAGCGGCCTCGAGGGTCCGAAAGGTGGGATGAAACGGGAGCTTATGGACATCCTCTGTTGCCCGGTCTGCAAGGGGGATCTTGAACTCGTGGTGGCGCGGGAGAAGGACGAGATTCTGGAAGGCAGCCTCACGTGCCATCACTGCGACTTCACCTACGAGATCGAGGACGGCATCCCGAACCTGTTGCCACCGGAACTCAGGTGAAGAGCTCCTGCGCCTCCACGACCTCCCGGGAATCACGGGCCGCGGCGTACTGCAAGAGA
>JAZFPV010000015.1:0-3279 GCA_036444795.1 Thermoplasmata archaeon | reverse complement strand
GGGGGGTCGTGACCAAGCCGAAATGGCCTCTCTGGGGCGTTCCTGTGGCCCTGTAGTCGTGCCTAGCGTCTCCAGCGGGTCCTAACCCCCCATCCGCTCGGTGGTGGAACGTCTTCACGCCTTATCGCCGTGGGCCTCGACCACATGCTTCTTGTATTCTTCCTCAGTCTCGAAGGTCATCCCGCACTCGCACTTGATTGTCTCCATGGGATAAAGCGAGCCTGGCCGGCCTACTTAAGTCTCGTTCTTTTCCAGGTGCCTCACCGAGCGCGTTGGGATGCCTCGTTAATACAGGGGGGCGGGCAGCCGCGCTTGTCGCTACCTCACGACTGTCAGAACAAGGAAGCGTTTTGGCCGACCCCCTATCCACGCACCGGATTTAGGGTGCCAGGTGCGGGCCTCCTATAGTAGCCCGTCGAGGTAAGTATTTAAATATTGTGGGTTCCCTAAAAACGCGGGCTTATGGCGGAAGTGGAGATTGTCACTCGTTGTCCTGAATGCAACAGCCCTCACCTCGTGCGCGATTACGAGCGGGCGGAGGTGATCTGTGAGGATTGTGGGCTCGTCTTGGACGAACAACTCATCGACGAGGGCCCCGAGTGGCGGGCCTTTGACTCGGAGCAGAGGGAGGCTCGCGAACGAGCAGGTCCCCCCTCCTCCATCATGAGCCACGACAAGGGACTCTCGACCCAGATCGGCTGGCGGAACAAGGATGCGTACGGTCGGACGATTCCTCACCGCTCCCGGGCCCAGATTTATCGCCTCCGGAAGTGGCAGCATCGCATCCGAACCTCGCGGTCGGGAGAGAGGAGCCTTGCGCAGGGATTGACCGAGATCAACACCATGGCCTCCAAGATGGGGCTACCCCGACACGTCCGGGAGAGCGCCGCCGTGTTGTACCGGAAGGCCTCCACGAAGAACCTCGTCCGGGGACGGAGCATCGACGAGGTCGTGGCCGCCACTCTCTACGCCGCCTGCCGGCAGTGCGGGGTCCCTCGGACCCTCGACGAGATCGCGGACAAGTCCGCCGTGGAGCGGAAGAGCATCGGACGAACCTATCGGACCCTCACACGGGCCCTCGGGCTGAAGCTCCTGCCTCAATCGCCCCGGGACTACATCCCCCGGTTTTGCAACAAGCTCGGCCTGGACATGGAGGTCCAGCGGAAGGCCTTGGACATTCTCGACGCGGTCGAACGGGAGGAGCTCGCCTCGGGCGTGGCCCCCTCCGGGGTCGCGGCGGCGACCATCTACATCGCGGCCATGTTGAACGGCCGGCCTTGCACCCAGAAGGACGTGGCGGAGGTCGCCGGGGTCACAGAAGTTACGATCCGAAACCGATACAAGGCCATCTCGGAGGCCTTGGGGTACGAAGTCCACCGTTAGACTTCGGTAAGGTTTTATCGGCCTCTCGGCTTGCGAAGTGAGGGTTCCATGGCCGAATCCATCAAGCAGGGCAACCTGGTCTACCTTGAGTTCGACGGGTGGATCGAGAATCCTGGGAGCGACCCCCGGCTCTTCGACACGACCGATGAGGACCGGGCCAAGGAGGCCGACCTCTTCGACGAGAAGCGGACGTACGGCGAGCTGCCTGTCATTGCGGGGAGCGGTCGCCTCATGGAGGGGCTCGAGCAGGCCATCCTCGACGCCAAGGTGGGTGAAGAGAAGGAAGTCGTGCTCCCCCCCGAGAAGGGGATGGGCGAACGGGACCCCAAACTCGTGGAACTCTTTCCTCTGCGAGAATTCCATCGCCAAGAGATCGAGCCGCAGCAAGGGATGGAGGTCCACATTCGCAATCGGACGGGGACGGTGACGGCGGTCACGGCCGGACGTGTCCGCGTGGATTTCAACAATCCCCTGGCGGGCCGGACCCTTCGCTACAAGTTCAAGGTCTTGAAGAAAGTGAAGGCGGCCAAGGCGAAGGTGAAGGCCATCATCGAGATGGACTACGGCTCCTCCGACGACTTCCAGATCAAGGTGGAGAAAGGCAAGGCCTCCATCGTCCTCCCCGACACCAGCAAGGTCGACGAAGCCTGGTTCGTGAACAAGTTCCGGGTGGTCAGCGACCTCCGCGAGCATGCCGGCCTGAAGACGATTCGGTTCGTGGAAGAGTACACGACGCCGAAGGAAGAGGCGCCTACGGAAGAGGAGACCCCGGAGGCGTGAGGCGGGCTTCCGCCATCTCGACCGCCACCTCTCGAGGGCTCCGGCCTTCCGCGATGGAACGACTCACCACGTCGGTCGTGGCGCCCACGATCCGGCGGAAGACCTCCCGGAGGAGGCTTTCCTCCCGCGACCATTCCTGGACGAGGAGCAGTCCATAGGTCGCCGCCGCACCCCCGTTGACTAGGAAATCAGGAAGGACCACGACACCTCGCCGATGGAGGTCTTGCTCGATGTCCTCCGGGATGGGAATGTTAGCAGCTTCTATGATCATCTTGGCTTTCACCTTGCCGACATTCTCCCGGTTGATGGCGTCGGGGATGGAGGCAGGGATGAGGAGGTCAGACTCCCACTCCATCCAAGCTTCCCTGGGCCCCGCTTCGGTGTCGGCGGGGAGGTGGGACCGGTCCATGATGCCAGGCTGCCCCCCCGCCAACGCCTCCACGGCGAGCCCCTCCGGATGGCGGAGATACCCTTGTGCGTCGGCAATACAGAGAACCCGGGCCCCTCGTCGAGCCATCTCTTCTGCCACGGCGCGGCCGACGCTTCCGAAACCCTGAACGGAAACCGTCGGGGGGCCTTCGGATGTGCGGAGGCGCTCCCAGGCTGCGAGCGCGGCGCGGGTCACCGCGAGGCCCGTAACCACCTCGCTCATCCCCTTAATGAATCGAGCGTACCGTGGACGTGGGGTGGGATGGAAACCCAGGCGCCACAGCGGGTCCGCCGCGTTCTGATACGGGTCCTCTCCCATCGCTCGATAGAAGACGGAGATGTCGTGTCTGCCCGTGCCGAGATCAGGCCCCGTGACGATTCGACTCCGCATGACATCGGCAGCCGCTTTACCAAATTCTTGGAGGGCGACCTCCTTGTCCGGTCCTTCGGGATCTCCCCGGATCCCCAGCTTGGCCCCCCCGAAAGGGAGATCGAGAATGGCCCACTTTCGGGTCATGGTAAGGGCCAGTCGCTCTAGCTCCTGGAGGGTGACATCGCGAGTGAACCGGAGACCACCGGCGGCGAGCCCTCGCCTCCACCGATCAACGACCACAAAGGCCTCGAGCCCGTTTGGGTCGAATGACCAATGGTCCGCGGCGCCCATTGATGAAGAAGAGAAGCCGGCCT
>JAZFPV010000014.1:0-6467 GCA_036444795.1 Thermoplasmata archaeon | reverse complement strand
GACACCGCTCGGTTCCGGACTGCGCTCGCGGATCATCTCTCTGTACCTGCGGCCAGTGTGGAGGCCTACGTGTTGGGGGAGCACGGAGACAGCCAGGTGCCTGTCTGGTCACGGGTGCATGTGGACGGGGAGGAACGGGCCTTTTCGGAGGAAGAGAGAAACGCCATCCGCGAGAGCATCAGAGAGGTCGCCATCAACATCATCACGGGCAAGGGGGCGACGGAGTACGGTCCCGCCAACGGGACCGCCGACATGATTCAGGCGATCCTTCGAGACGAGGGGGCCCTCATCCCCTCCTCCATCCTCGCGAGGGGGGAGTACGGCCTGAAGGACATCAGCATCGGCATGCCCGTCGTCCTAGGGGGTGGCGGCGTGACGGAAGTCCAGGAGTGGGACCTCGATGCGGGGGAGCTCCAGGATATGCAAGCTTCGGGGGAGGTGCTCGAGCGGGGTCGCGACGACGCCCTCGAGATCCTGGAAGGCGAAGGCTGACCCCTCGAACGCCCTCTGCCTACTGCTCCAGCACGCGGGTCATCCGATCGGCGTCCAGAAGCTCGTCGAGTTCTTCGTCGCTTAGGACCCCTTCCCGGATCGCCACGTCGCGAACGGTCTTGCCTTCGGTGAAGGCCTGTTTCGCGATCTCGGCGGCACGCTGGTACCCGATTCGTGGCGAGAGGGCGGTCGCCATGGCGGTGCTCCACTCGATGAAGGATTGGCAGCGCTCGCGGTCCACCTCGATCCCTCGTACCGCCCGGTCCGTGAAGGCGCGGACTCCGCCTCCGATCACTTGAATCGCGTGCAAGAGGTTGTACGCGATTACCGGCATCATAACGTTGAGTTCCAGCTGGCCCGCCTGGGAAGCGTATGTGACCGTGGCGTCGTTTCCCAGGACCTGATAAGCTGCCATATTGAGCATCTCCGCCATGACCGGGTTGACTTTCCCCGGCATGAGAGAGGAGCCCGGTTGCACCGCAGGAAGTCGGATTTCGCCGAATCCCGCTCGAGGCCCGGAGCTCAGGAGACGGATGTCGTTCGCGATTTTGATTAGGCTCACCGCCAGGGTCTTCAAGGCCCCGCTCACCTCGACGGTGGCGTCCGTGTTCTGCATGGCCTCGAAGAGATTGTCGGAGAGGCGAAAGGGGAGCCCCGCCTGGTCGCTCACTTCCGCGATCGCAAGCTCCGGGTAACGGGGATGCGCATTCAACCCCGTGCCCACGGCGGTCCCCCCAAGGGGGAGCTCCTCAAGCGCCACGGACGCCTGTCGGATGCGCGAAAGGCCATGGTGAACCATGGAGGCGTACCCGCTGAACTCCTGGCCGAGGCGAATGGGGACGGCATCCTGGAGGTGGGTTCGCCCAATCTTGAGCACGTCGTCGAACTCCTCCGCCTTTGCGTCCAGAGCTTCGGCCAATCCCTGCAAGGCGGGGAGGAGCTCCTCCTGGATGGCAGAGAGGCCGGCGATGTGCATGGCCGCGTGAATCGTGTCGTTCGTCGATTGGGCCATGTTCACGTGGTCGTTTGGGTGGATGGGCGCGTAGGTGCCTAGCGAACCCCCGAGCAGCTCGTTCGCCCGGTTGGCGATGACTTCGTTCGCGTTCATGTTCTGGGACGTTCCCGCGCCTGCCTGGTAGACATCCACGACGAATTGGTCGTCAAACTTCCCGTCTCGGACCTCCAGGGCCGCACGGACGATGGCCTCCCCCAGCTTCTCATCAAGAAAGCCGACCTCTACGTTCGCCTTGGCGGCGGCCAGCTTGATCAGGGCCTGGGCCTGGATGAAACGCGGCTGAAGACGAAGGCCACTGATGGGGAAGTTCTCGACGGCCCGCTGGGTCTGCACGCCCCAGTATGCCTCGGCCGGGACCTGGACCTCACCGAGGAAGTCCTTCTCCGTGCGGAACTCACTCATGACCGGTTCCTCGCAAGGCCCTTCTGTGTTCTTGATTCGCGTGTATACAAGGTACCGGCCTTGGTTTCCCCGTAGGCGGCTGGCGTCAGAGTTGGATTTCCGCCCATTTTCCCTGGCCCTCCCACACGCGAACGAGGAGAGGGAACGCAAGGCGGGCCTTGAGGTCCTCCCCCAGGCGATTGCAGATATTCTCGACGGATGGGTACTCCATGACGTCGTTCAGCGCCCGATGGTCGTACGCCGCCAGGACCTCGCGGACCTGGTCCTTGAGGTCGGCGAAGTCGATGAGCATGCCGGATTTGACCTCCCCCTCGACGATGACTTCCACCTTGTATGTGTGACCGTGGAGACTACCGCACTTGTTGTGCCCCGGAAGGAAGTGGGCGCAATCCATGTATTCGGTGATGCCGAGTCGCACGGTCTTCACGGTTCCTGTATCACCCTTCCGCCGGAGTTGCAGACAGCAGGGGATCCTTCGTCCCGAGACGTTGAAACGCCTCTTCCCGCTCACGACAGGATGCGCATGTGCCGCAAGGATCTGCGCGGTCGTAATGGCAACTCCAGGTAACCTCGAACGGCACATCCAGCTCCTGGCCTAAGCGAAGGACCTCGGCCTTGGTTCGGCCCTCGAGCGGGTTCACGATCTGAAGTTGAGATCCCGAGGTAGCAAGAAGACCCATCTTCAGGAGTCGGTTCAACCCTCCGAAAAATTCAGGCGTCGCGTCGGGAAAGATCTCGCCGTCGGCCCCGTTGTGGCCGCCCACCAGCCATTGAGCACCCAGGATCTCGCCGTAGTGGGCAGCTGTGGCGTAGAAAATGAGGTTTCGAGCGGGGACGTAGGCGCCGGGCGCGTCCTGCAGGGACAAGTTCTCTAGGCCGTTCTCCCGGAGATCCTCCAGCTCCATGAGGAACGGGAGGCTCACCTCCAATAGGCTCTCATGACATCCGGAGAGGCTGACCAGGCTCACCGTTGCCTCCTTCTCTCGATTGGGCCTCTCGTGATAGTGAAAGGTAAGTGGGCGCACAGACCATCCCTCGCGCACAGCCCAATAGAGAGAAACGGCGGAGTCCAGTCCGCCAGAAAGAAGCACCAACGCCCGAACCATAGCCGGTCATGGCGTTTAGCCAGCGGCTCCTATTTGAGTTTAGCCTATCGTGTTTCGAGGCAGGTTTTATGGGTCGGCGGTCTTACACGCTAAGCTCATCATGGCCGATCCTCTCGTTCTGCTACTTCTTGCCTTCGGGACGGTAGGGGGGTTTGCCGTTGCGGGGCTGCTCCTGTCCCGCGGGCGGGTGCGGAATGTCGAGGACTACATCACGGCCCGGAACACCATGGGTCTCTCCGTGGCGACGGCGACCTTCATCGCCACGGTCATGGGATCATGGATTCTCTTCAGTCCGGCCGAGGCGGGGGTCCTCTGGGGCTTCCCCGCGGTCGTCGGCTATGGGATCGGGAGCGCGATTCCCCTCGTCGTCTACTACTTCATCGGACCTCGGGTTCGCCGCCTCGCCCCCAGCGGCCACTCGGTGACCGAGTTGACCTTGGCTCGGTATGGACAGGGCATGTACGCCCTGGTCCTCTTCGTGACCGTCTTCTACATGTTCATCTTCCTCGCCGCGGAGCTCACGGCCATCTCTCTGGTTTTCAACCTCCTCACGGGTCTCCCCTTCTACATCCCCGCGCTGTTCGTGGGCCTCGCCACCGTGGCCTACACGGTCTACGGGGGCATCCGCGCCTCCGTGATGACCGACAGCCTGCAGACCCTCGTCATCCTCCCCCTCATGGCCGTCGCGTTTCTGGGTGCCGTGGTCGCCCTGGGTGGGCCGGTGGTCATCTACGACCAGATCATCGCCACCACTCCCCAGCTCCTGCGTCTCGACTACCTGCCGGGCATCTACTTCGCCATCTTCGTCGCGATTGCCATCACCGGGGCAAACATCTTCAATCAGGCCTACTGGCAGCGTTTCTACGCGAGTCGCAACGAGCGCGTCCTACGAGTCGGGCTCGGCGTGGCCGCCTTCGCCGTCATCCCCATGGTGATGCTCGCGGGTCTCTTCGGCATCGTCGCCGCGGGTCACGGGCTGGCCGACGCCCCCTCGGTGGCGTTCTTCTCGCTCGTTGTGACGACCTTTCCCGAGTGGGTGGTCCTCCTCCTCTTCGTCCTCGTGTTGGCCTTGATCATGTCCACGCTGGACTCCCTCCTGAACGGGATCGCCAGCATCTTCGCCGGAGACCTGCCCCGCCTGGGCTCTCGGCTCCGTTCCCGGAACCTCCTTACCGTGGCCCGAATCGTGACGGTTCTGATTGCGCTGGCCGCCATCGTCATCGCCTCTTTCGGATTCAGCGTCCTGCTCCTCTTCCTCATGGCCGACCTCGTCACTTCGGCCGCCGCCTTCCCTACGCTCTATGGGTTCTACTCCGGTCGGCTCGGTGGCACGGGGGCGGCGGTCGCGGGGCTGGCAGGTATCGCGGTGGGCCTTCCCCTCTTCGTCCTGGGGCTGTTCGCCTCCGGGGCGGACGTGGCGACGTTCTTCCTGCTGAGTTTCGCCTCCGCGCTGGGTGTCTCTGCGCTGCTGACCCTGCTGTTCGCCTCCGGTCGGGAGCGGTATGACCTAAATCGGCTGGCCGAAGACATTGTGGAGATCGGGGATTAGATGTCGGCCCTCCTGTTCTCCGCCTTCGTCTGGTTCCTGTTGGCGTCCCTGCTGGGGGTCTTTGTTTACGTCCTGGCAATCACCCTTCGGAGCCTGTTGGCGGGGCGCTCCGGAAGGGCGCCAAGATAGGCGCTCTACGATCCAGCGGTAGACTTATATTCGGCCCCCTAGGTTTTGTTAGAGAGTTCTATGGGCTTCGATAACGAGGCGACCTACTTTCGCGCGAGTCAGGCGGGGAGTCTGGCGGGGTTCCACACGAAGTATGACATGGCCCTCGAAGCGGTGGAGGAGGATTTCGGGCAGACCCACCTCATCTTCATCGATGGCAAGGAAGTCTCTGTGTCCTCCACATTTGCTGACCGGAGCCCGTCGAACACGGACCGGGTTCTTGGCCACTTCCAGAAGGGCGGCGGCGAGGAGGCGGGACGCGCTGTGAAGGCAGCCCTTCGGGCGTTCCCGGACTGGGCGGCCACCGACTGGCACGAACGCGTCACAATCTTCCGGAGGACGGCCGATCTCCTTGCGAGGGACAAATTCGGGCTCGCCGCCCTCATGACCCATGAGAACGGAAAGAACCGCGTCGAGGCGATGGCAGACGTCGACGAGGCTGTCGACTTGATTCGGTGGTACGCCCACGTCATGGAGGAGAACGAAGGTTTTGAGCAAGAGATGGGCCGCGCCGTTGAGAACGAACGCACGCGGAGCGTTCTGAAACCCTACGGCGTGTGGGGCGTGATATCACCCTTCAACTACCCCCTGGCCATTGCCGCGGGCATGACCACCGGAGCCGTCCTTACCGGCAATTCGGTGGTCCTAAAGCCCGCAAGCGATACGCCCTACCTCGCCGAGAGATTTTACGAGGCCCTCGGTAAGGCCGGACTTCCCGATGGCGTGGTGAATCTCGTTACCGGTCCCGGTCGCTCCCTGGGCTCTGCCATCGTGGAGAACCCGGACGTCTCGGGCCTCATCTTCACGGGGTCACGGAAGGTGGGGGTCCTCTCCTTCAAAGCCTTCACAGGGGAGTTCCCCAAGCCTGTCATCACGGAACTCGGGGGGAAGAACCCCGTCATCGTCACGGAGCACGCCGATTTGGAGAAGGCCGTCCCCGGCGTCGCCCGAGGCGCGTTTGGCTACGGCGGACAGAAGTGCAGTGCCACAAGTCGGGTCTACGTCCAGGAGGCGGTGAGGGAGGACTTCTTGGAGGGTCTCGTGGAGTGGACAGCGGAGATCAAGGTGGGAGACCCTACGGATCCCGACGTCGACATGGGCCCTGTGATCAACGAGAAGGCCTACACAAACTACCAGACCTACATCGATTTGGCGGGACGTGACGGGAAGATTCTCACGGGCGGGCGCGTCCTGACCGATGGCGACCTCTCGAAGGGCTACTTCGTGGCCCCCACCGTGGTGGATGGACTCTCCGAGGACCATCCTCTCATTCAGGAAGAGCTCTTTGTGCCCATCCTCGACGTGTCTGGGGTGGACTCCCTTGAGCAAGGGATCGCGCGGTCCAACCGCTCAGAGTACGGGCTCACAGCCGGCATCTTTACCGAGGACCAGGACGAGTGGATGCAGTACTTCCGGCAAGTCCAAGCCGGAGTCGTCTACGCCAATCGGATACAGGGGGCCACGACAGGCGCCATGATCGGCGACCAGCCCTTCTCGGGCTGGAAACACAGCGGGATCTCCGGCAAAGGCGCGGGAGGACCCTACTACCTGCAGCAGTTCCTCCAAGAGCAGAGCCAGACCTATTACGTGTAGCCGAGGTTCCACGGGGTTACCCCCATCCGCTCCCCTCACCGTGGTTTCGGAGAGAATCGGATGAAGATCTCGGTGAACGGTTTTGGACGGAACTACCACTCCGTCGACGGCGTACGGCTTCAATACGTGGACGAAGGTTCGG
>JAZFPV010000013.1:0-6424 GCA_036444795.1 Thermoplasmata archaeon | reverse complement strand
AGAAGACGGCGAGCTTGTCCGGGCTCAGGTTGATGACGCAATTGCTGACGACGACGTCGACGGAGGCGTCCCCCAACGACAGAACCTCGATGACCCCTTCGTGAAACTCGACGTTGGATAGACCCTCCCGTCGCGCGATCCCTCGAGCTCGTCGGACCATCGATGGGGTCATGTCGATGCCCAAAGCCCGACCATCGGGACCGACCTGAGCGGCGGCGAGGAAGATATCCATCCCTGCTCCGCTTCCGAGGTCCACCGCCACTTCGCCTTTCTGCAGGTTCGCAGCACGAACCGGGTTTCCGCTCCCGAGGCCCAATACCGAGTCTGCGGGCACCATCCTGAGCTCGTCGGTCGTGTAATTTCCGTCACAACAAGCGCCTTCCTTCCGGGCACGTCGGTCGTAATGGGCTTGAACCCACTGCCACTGGCGCGTTCTTTCGCTTTGCATTTCTCTACTACAGAAATGTAGTAGTCAACCTTAAGTAACTTCTCTGCCCCTTTCTCCGCAGATGTCCGAAGTCCGCGTCCGGGCCAGCCTCCTGCTGGAGGAGGCAGCCTCGGAGGCACGGGACGAAGTCGTCGGGATCCTGAGAGAACTGGGTTTGAGTGGCTACGCGTCGAGCGTCCTCTACGCCCTCGCCCGGGTGTCCGAGGCCACGGCAGCGGACCTCGTGGCCCAGACGACGATTCCGGACTCGAAGATCTACTACGCCCTGCGCGAACTCGCCGAGGCCGGGCTCGTCGAGGTCCAGGAAGGCAGGCCGAAGACCTACCGCATGGTGAGTGCAGACGAGGTCGGTCCCCGCCTGGAGCAGTTGCTGACGTCTCGCTACGAACGGCAGCGGTCGGCCATCACTCGAGTGGCCTCCCTCCTCGAGCCCCTGCGATCCGGCGCGCGGTCACCCGCGATGGATCTCGCTTACGTCGTCAAGGGCCTGGGAAACGTTCTAACGCGGGCAGACGCCATGATCGCCTCCGCCAAGCACGAGGTGCTCCTCCTCGCCTCCGAGGAGACCTTCATCCGAAAGTTGGAACCCGAGCTCGCCAAGGCCGTCCGTCGGGGCATACGCGTCAAGCTTGCCATCCCTGGCACGCCGTCCGAGGAGGAGCTCGGGAGACGGGCGGAGGTGCGGACGATTCTGTGCGCTTGTCGCATCCTTGTCGTAGACGGGCAGCAGATCTTGACCGTCAGCGGCACGGAGCGCGGTGGAACGTACGGGATTACCTCCACCGACGAAACCCTGGTCCGCCTCGGGCTGGACTACTGGGAGAGCCCCCGCTGCTGCGAAGTTTGAGGGCGAGCTCAGATTCGCCGGATCTTTCCCAAGATGGGCTCGTAGAGGGAACCGTCATCGAGGAGGCGGTTGGTGATCTCCTCTAGCTGTTCCTTGGTCACCCCCTTCTTCCCGGCGGCGTCGACGATTTCGTCCCAGGAGGCGCCCTTGCCATCCCGGTCCAGGGTCTCTACGATCTCCAAGACGAGGCGTTCCTCCTCCGTGTCCGGCTCCTTCTTGGTCTCGGCCGGAGCCGGCGGCGTGGAGGCGTCTTCCTGGAACTCCGGCAGCAGGTACCGGAGCGCGTCGTGGAGCATGCGTTGATAGCGGTCCAGGTCCACCTTCCCGTAGTGCTGGAGGGCAAGGACGATGCCCTCGGAGAGCCCCTGGCGGTATCCCAACGCGACCAGCCCGTCGACCGTAGCCGGACTCATCGCCTCCGCCTCCTTCAGGGCCTCGAGGCGCTTGTGCATCTCTTGGGCCGTCTCCAGGATCCAGTAGTCCCGCAGTGAGGCGTCCACCACCTTCACCATCTCCGGACGGACGGAGGTGTAGATGACCCCGTCTTCCGGGGAGTACGTCCGGGCCTTCCCCATGACCGCCGCGAAGGCGGGAGGCTCGACATGGGAGAGGACCGCCGCGGCCTCCGGTTGATACTGGCCGGCGTACACGTAGAAGGTGCCCGTGGGGTCCGTGAGGCGAGCCCGCCACAAGGGCTCGTCCCCTCCGTTCCCCCCCGACGTTCTCCACGTCCGTGATGACGCCGACGAGGAACAGGCGGTTCACCTTCGCCCCAAGGGGGGTGATGACGTAGCTGGGGGCTCGTTCTTCCCCCGAGCTGTGCTCCAGGCTCGCGTCGGTGTATTCTCCCGCGAAGATCCGCCAGGCGAGTTCCCGTTGCATGATCAGCCTCCCAATTCCTCGAGGAGCGCCCGCGCCTCGGCCTGGACGTCCACCTCGAGGACGGTGACGGACCGGGCGATCATCATAAGCCCGTAGTCGTCGCTGGTCACGTTGCCTTGGGCTTGCACCGGTCGAGCTACCAGGAGGTCCGAGAGGGCGTCTCGGATGACCTCCGAGTCCATGGCCTCCTTTGCTTCGGTGATGGCCTCGTCCATGGTCTTTCCGAGGAGCGTCTCCGTCAACCCCCGGTTGAAGATGGCCGTCAGCGCGCCGCTCCCGTCGTCGACCACGGCCTTCGTCCGCAGATCCGTCTCGCCCTTCACCTCGCCGTGGATACGACAGGCCCCCTTCTGGACGACGCGGCGGCACTCCGGACACCGATGAATGAGTCCGCTACCCTCCCGGACCTCCACGACGATGCCTCGCACCTGGACATCGACCCCGCCGCCTTTCTGGACGAGCTCTTCAATCCAGACGCGGCGCGCCCGATCCAGCTCTTCCCGCGAGGGCAAGGCCGTGTCCTCCCCCCGCTCGAGGCGCGATCGCTCATCGAACGTCAGCTGGGGCAGCCCCCGCCAGGAGGACACGTATCCCCCTTCCATCTCGATGACCTCCCCCGGCTCGAGGCCGAAGTCGTGCCAGGCGGAGAACTGGACCTTCCCCGTGGCGTCGGCCAGGATCCCAGAGAAGACCACCTTCGGTTCCCCACGGACTTCTACCTCACGCCGTTCGATGTCTAAGACGCGGGCGGTGATGCGGACATTCTGCATCCCCTCCTGCAGCTCATCGAGGTTCCGACGGGTCAACGGGGCTTCCTCCTGGGAGTCCACGACCTCGAGAAGGGCGCCTTCTTCCACCGTGACGGTGACCCGGTTCCCGAAGTTCACCTGCACTTCCCCGCGGAACTCCTTCGTGTAGGCGTTCTGGATGCGAATGACGTCACCGACCTGGATGTTCAGGCCGCGGACCTCCCAGACGGTGAAGGGGACTTTCCCCGTGTCGTCACCTAAGATCCCGTAGTAGATCTCCTTCGTCTTTCCGTCCTGCTCCAGCTCCCGGGAGTTCAGGCTGATCACCTTCGCGAGGAGGTTGATGCTCGGCTCGCCGGCTTGCAGCTCCTTGATGGTCTTCGTGGTCCCGAGGCTGAGGAGAGCGGGGTTTCCGCCGTACTTCCGGACGATGCTGCGCTTGGCGGCATCCAGGGAGACCCGATAGACGGTGAGATAGCTCTCGAGCTCGCGTTCTACAACTTCTTCCTTAACCCTGCCTTCTAGCGCCCGTGTTATGTCCTTGACATGGGGCGCAACTTGCTCGTGCAGTTGCTCACTTCCTGGAGGCGTGTTTCGCTCCGTGCCTCCAATCTGAGCCTAGGCCCCGGGTCTATTTAAGCGGGCGCGGGGGGTGGGCGAAAGTGACCCGAGAAGCTTCTAATGTGCCCCTTCCGTTCTCGTCGGGAGACCATGGATCTCGGGCTTCGAGGAAAGGCGGCCGTGGTGGCCGCGGCGAGCCAAGGATTGGGGAAGGCCATCGCGTGGGAACTGGCCCGGGAGGGCGCCGACATAGCGATCTGTTCCCGGGATGAGGGCCGAATTCGGGCGGCCGCGGAGACCATCCGAGGGGATACGGGGGCCGAGGTTCACCCCTTCGTCTGCGATCTCACGAATGAGGAGGAGGTGGCTACATTCGTCTCCCGAGCGGCAAAGGCCCTCGGTGGTGTGGACATCCTCGTCACGAACGCCGGGGGACCGCCTCCGGGCCACTTCGAAGACGTGGATGACGCGGCTTGGTATGGCACCTACGACCTGACCTACCTGAGCGCCGTACGCCTGATTCGGGAGGCCCTGCCCCATCTCAAGCGGGCGGACCACGGTCGAATCGTGGTGATGACCTCCATCAGCGTCAAGCAGCCCATCCCGGACCTCATCCTCTCCAACGCGGTCCGCATGAGTGTCGTGGGGATGGCGAAAAGTCTCGTCCCCGACCTGGGCCCGCATGACATCACCGTGAACGTCGTGTGTCCCGGATATGTCGGAACGGCCCGGACCAAGGAACTCTTCGCGGCTCGCGCGGAGCGGGAGGGAACGTCTCCTGAGGCCGTTGAGGAGGATCTTGTTCGGCTCGTTCCCCTCGGGCGCACGGGCGAACCTCGCGAGGTCGGCGCGCTGGTCGCTTTCCTCGCCTCAGAGCGGGCCTCCTACCTGACGGGGAACCTGATCCAGATCGACGGGGGTCTCTATCGGGGCGTCTTCTAGGCGTCCCGGATCCGTTCCTTCAGCTTTCGACGTAGTGCGTCGCTAATGGCCTTGCCGTCGGCGGCCCCCCTCAGGCGTTGCATGGCGAGCCCCATCAGGGGTTGCAGCGCGCTTTCGCCTCGAGCCTCAACCAGCTCCTTGTTCTCCTCGAGGAGGGCGTCCAGCTCCCGATCCAACTCCCCGGGAGCAAGGCGGCGTAGACCGAGCTCGACTACCGCCTCGTCGACATTGAGGTCGCGGTCCAAAACCGCCTGAAGGACCATAGGAACCGCTTCCTTGGCGAAGCGGCCGTCGCGAAGGGCGCCGAACAGTTCGTCGAAGGTTTCCGGCGTAAGATTCCGCACCACGTAGCCCTCCGCCTCGAGCTCGGGCAGATGGTTGAGAAAGGTCCGAGCGATGGTTCGGGGGTGACCGTGCTTCCCCGCGAGCTCCTCAAACAAGACATCCCAGCCCTCGTCCAGGAGCTGGTCGACCTGCTGCGGATGGACTCCAAACTCCTTGACCAGGCGTTCCGCCCGGATCTCCGGCGGTTCCGGAAGCCTGCGGCTCAGCTCTTCCAGCCAGGCGGGACCGACCCGGATGGGGGGCACGTCGGTCTCGGGATACATGCGTGCGCTTCCCGGGAGAGGTCGGCTGTAGACCGTGGTCCCGTCCGGGCGGGCCTCCCGGGTCTCCTCGGGCACCCCTTCGAGGGCCGCCTGGGCCCGCGCCCGGACGCGTTCCATGGCGGCGCGAGCCACCTCCGCTTCCTCGGCGACGAGAACGAAGGCGTCTCTCTTACTCATCCCCAGGGCTTGGGAGATCCGGAGGACCTCCTCCGAGGTGACCTCGTACCCGGGAAGCTCGTCCGAATGGAGAATCCCCTTGGCCCCCGTCACGGCAACCTGGGCAGCGAGTTCGGGACCCAGGCTCCCCGCGAGCAGGCCCGCAAAGCCGGGAAGCCGGAGGCCAAGGATGGCCTTCCCACGCCCTAGGCCCTGCCGGAGGACGTGGGACTTCGTGCCTTCCAGTGTGTCCCCCAAGTCGACGACCTTCTCTGTGATTTCGTCAATGCCAAGCGCGCGCAGCGCGTCCCGTGCCACGAGGAGGGCTGTCTGCCGGTGAACCTCCCCCTCGACGTAGGAAGCGATCATCCCCAGCTCCTGGACCCCCTTGATCTCAACTCGCGCGCCGCCTTCCACTGAGACGTTGACGTCTTCTCGGATGGTCCCGAGGCCGCGTTGGACGCGACGGGTCGCCCGAAGCAGCCGTCCGATTCGCAGCGCTACCTCCCGGGCCATCGCGGGCGAGTCGATGTCGGGGGCCGTGGCGATTTCCACGAGAGGGATCCCCAGCCGGTCGAGACGGTAGAGGGCCTCCCCTTTCCCGCGGTGAATGAGGCGGGCCGCATCCTCCTCGAGACAGATCGTCGGGATGCCGATGGTCTTCCCATCGACCTCCAGGGCGCCGTTCTGCGCCACGAGGGCGCTTCGCTGGAAGCCCGTGGTGTTGGATCCGTCGATGACCGTTTTGCGCATGAACTGGACCTCGTCGACGGGCTGGGCGTCGAGGGCCAAGGCCGCAATGAGGACGGTTTCGATGGCCTCCCGGTTTCCATCGTGAGGCGGTTCCTCATCTGCCTCCACCAGACAACTCGTCTCCGTGGCCTGATACCGGAAGGCCCGCCCCTTCTTCGCTTCCTCCAACGCGGCTCGATCCACCTCGCCCAGCTCGCTCTGGGTCGGTCGGAGGAAACGGAGGAATTCCTCAGTCACCCCGTCGACCAGGCGGGACTCGCAATTGCAGAAGAGCTTGTGAGTTGCGAGCTGCTGGTGGATCTCGAGGCCCACCTTGATAGGGAGGTCGGAGGTCATGGGCACCCAGGTGATGGGAAAGGAACGGGCGAGGGCTTAAGGATTCGCGGAGGAGGCGAGGACTCGGTCCACTCCACACAGGTCCTCCCAAGCTACAGCGAACCTACGGAACCGTTCCGGCTTATACGAGCGACTGAGAGGG
>JAZFPV010000012.1:0-15775 GCA_036444795.1 Thermoplasmata archaeon | reverse complement strand
GCGCGGACCCGGCGTGGTCGGCATCCTGGGGGCCCGGAACGAGTCCGCCAGCATCCTTGTCGGGCGGAGCCAGGACGTATCGCTGGACGCCAGGAAAGCCATCGCCGCCTCCGCCAAGATCCTGGGGGGAAGTGGGGGCGGCAAGGCCGACCTGGCCCAAGGGGGTGGCCCGCGGACGGACCGCCTCGCGGAAGCCCTCTCCGAAGCCGAGAAGCGCGTACGAGGCATGCTCGAGGGTTGAATTGCCGCGTCAATCGCAGTGGGAATACCCTCCGGCATGCCTTTTAATACGGGCATTTGTGTAGAACGGCCAGCATGGAGTCCCTGCCTGATGAGGTCGAAGAAGTCAGGGCCCTTGTAGGTCGACACTTCGCCATCTACGACATCCGTGTCCGACCTGAGGCCATCGCCGTATACGTTCGCGTCGAAGCGCCACAACTCGAGGAGCGCTTTGAAGCGCTCCGCCTGGAGATGCGGGGGGGGAAGTACCTCCCCTTGCTCCGGCTCGAAGGAGGGGAGCACATCCTATATGTCCAGCGGAGTCCCCCCCGCCGGTTTCGTGGCATTTGGCTGAACGTCGTCCTGTTGGCCGCGACCCTGGTGACGACCCTGGTTGCCGGGATGATCCACTGGGCAGGATACAATGGTTCGGCGGAGTTCTTCACGCTCTCCAATGTGATCTTTGGCGGGCTGTTCTTCGCGCTCCCGCTCATGGCCATCCTGGGCACCCACGAGATGGGGCACTTCATCCTCGCCCGGCGGCACAACGTTGCGGCGTCCTTGCCCTTCTTCATCCCCGCGCCCCCGCCGATCATCTTTGGGACCTTCGGGGCCCTCATCAGTATGCGAGAGCCCATCCCGAACAAGAAGGCGCTCCTGGACATCGGGATGTCGGGCCCCCTTCTGGGTCTCGCCGTGGCGCTGCCTGTGACCCTGCTGGGCCTCTACCTCAACGCCCTCGATCCGCGACTGGCAGGCCCGAACATTGGGGGGCAGGCCGTCGTCAACCTTCCCTTCCTGTACCAGGCCTTGCTCTTCGCGATCCCGATTCCGGACAACGCCCTCCTCCATCCCACCGCCTTCGCGGGGTGGGTAGGCTTTCTCGTGACGGGGCTCAACCTCCTTCCCGCAGGCCAGCTGGACGGGGGTCACGTCGCACGGGCCCTCCTGGGGGACAAGGCCAAGTACCTGAGCTACGCGGCCTTCGCGATCCTCCTGGCTCTCGGTTTTCTCTTCTTCTTCTCCTGGATCATCCTGGCGTTCGTCGTCCTGTTTATCGGGCTTCGCCACCCTCCGCCCCTGAACGACATTACCCCTCTGGGCGGAGGCCGGAAGCTCGCCGGCGTGGGGGTGATGATCCTCCTGATTCTCTCTCTTCACTGGCTTCCCCTCCAAGAGATTCCCGTCGACGTGGCGGCGCAGTTCCGCGACCCTGGCAACCCCCTGCTGACCATCGAGCAGGATAACGTGACGCTGACCAACTTCACGGCGACCTACACCTTCGTCCTGAACATCACGGGGAACGTACGCACCCGGGTTCTCCTGAGCTTCGGCGACTCCATCGAAAACTTACAGGGATGGGAAATCCTGTTCGCGAGCGTCGATAATATAGAAATCCGTGGGCTGACCGCCACCGTGACGTTGGATGCGACAGGTTCCGCGGTTGGAACCGTTCTCATCCGCGCCCCCTCTTTTGTTCCCCCCGGGGCCATCCACTTCCTGGACATCGTGGCGGACCTCCAGTCGGAGAGCTTCGGTACCCGGGTTCCGGTACCTCCGGTCCTGGAGCTCAACATCCAGGTCTAGCGCTGCTGAAAGAGGCAGAAATACCGGTCCAGCGACCGATGCACGCGGACCTTGTGCCACTCCCGCAGCACAAAGTGGGGTCGGCCGATGTCCATGAGTTCAGGGTCAGGCAGTGCGATGGCCACGCACCCGCCTGGACGGAGGACGTCGTGGAAGGCATCGAACGCCCGTCGAAGGAGATGGGGCAGGTCCTCCCCTCGCGTCGTGGCGCCCCTTCCGTAGGGCGGATCCGTCGCGATGCCGTCTACCCGGCCTACCGTCGTGAGGATCTCGCCCACGTCGGCCACATGGAGGGCGGCCTCCATCCCAAAGTGTCTCAGGTTCTGCCTGCATCCCTCGACGACATCGGGCCGAAGGTCCGCGCCGACCGATCGCGCGCCCACGAGAAAGGCTTCCATGAGGATACCCCCGGTCCCACAGAAGGGATCAAGGAGGGTCCTCCCCGCCGAGACACCCGTGAGGTTCACCAGGGCTCTTGCGTAACGCGGATGCAGCACGAAAGGGCGGGCGAAGGGGCGGTGGCGGGCGGCACGGGCGTCGTACTCGCCCCGATCCACCTCCGCGCTGACGGCGTAAAGGTAGGTCCGACGACCTCGGACCACCCGGAGGTCCACGTCCGGGGTCTCGAGGTCCACAACCCCCGTGGCCGTGAGCAACCCCCCGAGTCGGGCTTCCAAGTCGCCGGAGGAACCGGCCGGGTAATCGGCCACCCGGAGCCGGAACCGCTTTCCCCCCAGATCCAACGAGGGGATGCCGGCCTGGATTTCCTCTAGGTTGCCCCCCAAGAGGACCACGCCCGCAGCGCGAGCAAAGGCGAGGCGGGCAACCAGCCCGTGAAGATCCGTCTCCGTCGAGAAGGCCGCCACGCGCGGCTGGACCCAGAGTCCCTTCGGTTCCTGCCCCATGCCCCGGAGGACCGCGAGCACCTCCGCCATCGGGAGGTTGGGGTGCTCCCCCGAGACCTCGACCACGGAGAGGCGCCCGTCACTCATCGCCTGCCCCGGTTCCTCTGGCCCCAACGGATCGTACGTCGACAGTCGCGAGCCCGTAATAAGGGGACAGGAACCCGCCGCGAGCCAATCTCACACCGAAAAACCCTTAGGGGGTCTGCTTTCATCTAGAAGCAAGGTCATGTCATCGGCCAAGCGGGAGGGTACCTTCGAGGCGTTCCCCGCGTACATCTTCCGTGACCTCCGGCCTGAGGACGTGACGGAACTCAAGGCGCTGACCCACACGGCGCTGGGAGAGGATTATCCGCGGTCCCTCTTCCTCGACATCCACGGATGGTGGCCCGAAGGCTTCATCGTAACCTCCTGGCGAGACGAGGTCATTGCGTTCGTGGCCGGCATCGTCTCGGCCCCCGGCAAGGCTCGTGTCCTCATGCTGGCCGTCCGGGAAAGCCTTCGGAGCCGGGGCATTGGCACCGCACTCATGAGCGAGTTCACCCGCCGCTCCCTCGCCCGAGGCCTTCATTCGATCGAGCTCGAAGTTCGGAACAGCAACCAGCGGGCCGTGGAGTTTTACAAGCGGCTCGGCTACACGGTGCGCTACGTCCTCCCTCGATTCTACACGGACGGGGAGGACGGGTACAAATTGTGGAGGCCCCTCTCCAAGGAATGAGGGGCGCGCCTTGCTCCTTATAGGCCTAGTTCCCTCTCCCCCCTCCGATGGAAGAGGTCAGCCCGGAGGAGATGATGCAGCATGCGCCGGAGCCCTCACGGGAGTTGGCCTCCCAGCTGCGGGTCGGTGTGTTGAGCCTTCCGGGGGTGGAAGAGGCGTGTCTTGGAGACGAGACGGAGGGGGCCTACTTGGTCTCCTTCACCTTCGACGACGATCTCGTCCTTCGGGCCCACATGGAGGACCCGCTTCGCGTGACGCTGGAGATGCGGGAGCAGGATGTCCGGACCTTTCTCGGTCGCCCGGATCTGGTGGGTTCCGAATTCCGACCGGCGGGGGAAACGGATCCCAGACCCTTGGGAGAGATGATTGAAGCGGCGCAGGAACCAAGCGGTGGCTTGGCCTCCATCGATTTTCTTGTCACCTCGCAGGAAGAACTACGGGCCGCCGTTCGCTTGGCCCATGCCAAGTACGATGCCTTGATGACCGGCTGAAGCCGCCGAGACGCCTACCCGATGTACCGCTCGTCTTCGGACTCGTGGTAGTTCCAGTACTGGTACGGCGCGGCCGACCGCTGTGCCTGCGTGAGATCCTTGGATAAGCCGCCCTCGAAGGAGCCGTAACGTTCCTTGATCTGCTCCTCGGCCGTGCGGGCAATCTTGACCGCTTTCTTGATGTGGGGCGCCTCAATGAGGTCGCCGCCTTCGTTCACGACCACGTCCCCGGCGGACCGGATCAGCCCGCCCATCTCACGAAGCCGCAAGGTCAGGGATCCACTCTTCCCCTCCTGGTCCATCGCCCGACGGTGGGACTCTTTGATGATCGCCTCCACCGCTTCCTTGGACGCGTGGGGAATCCGTCGGTCCATGACGATCTCCTGGGCCACAAACTGAGCCATCTTCGCCCGATTGGCCTCGTCGTCGGGCATGGTGGTTTCCACGAGGACCTCGTAGCCCGATCCGACAATACGGGAGCGAAGGGGGGAGAGGACAGCCGGAAGGTCTTGGATGTTGCAGGCGGCGACGATGATGAAGTCGCACGGGACCGCGTCCACTCGGACGCTCGCTCCCGCGCTCTGGGGATTCCGGCCGCTGATGGGGAACCGCTTCTCTTGCATGCCGGTCAGGATGAAACGTTGCAAGGGGCCGAGTAGCGGGAGCTCATCGATGAACAGGACCCCCTCGTGGGACTCGTGCATCGCCCCCGCCACGACGCGGACATAGGGCTCCGTCCCCAGCTGGGGGTGCCCCCCGTAGGGGTCGTGCTTCACGTCCCCCAACAATTCGGTCTCGCTGGCGCCGGTGGCCAGGATGAACGGGTTGCGCTCGAGCGGGACGATGGCCTTATACGGGCTCTCCTTCTCGATCTTTCGTCGCTTCTCCAAGGCCTTCTGGTCGAGGACCTTGACGAGTTCGTCTGCGCGCTCGTAGACCACGACCTCCTCCTTCCCGAACTGCTTTCGGGTCGTCGTCACGCGATCCTTCTGGCTCATTTGCCCCAGGGTCACTTCCATGATCCCGCTGAGAAGGTCGCCAAAGGGGTTGCCCATCTTTTGCACGGCTGCCTTCGGGCGGGAACACTTGGGGCACACCGCGTCCGAGGGGGAGGAATAGGTGCCGCAATGGACGCACCGATACCCAAGCCGCTCCGATACGTTGATCGGGGCCTCCTCTGGGTCGATGAGGTCGCCCTCGGCCCCTTTGAGGGCCGACATCTCCTTGAGGGCCTCCTCCCGCCCCTTGACCTCGACGAGGGGCCGCTCGGGATTCTCCGGATTATGAACGACCCGAATCTCCTCGTTCGGGGGGGGGAGGTGGAGCGCGAGGGCCTGGGCGATCATGGACTTGCCCGTGCCAGGCGGTCCGACGAGGAGGAGGTGACGACGCTGCTTGGCCGCGATACGGGCCAGGCCGACCGCCTCGTCCTGCCCAATCACCCGATTCAGGGGGTCTTGCGGGATGAGCACGTCCTTGGTGGTCTCCATCTCCTCCCAGGAGAAGCCCTTTTGCGCGTCCAGGATGCCCTTCGTGACGATACGAGCACCTCACTTCACGGCCAGGTCGTCCGCCGTATAGACTCGGACGCCCTCGGGCCGCTGTTCGATGGTGCCTTCCTTGACCCCTATAACCATCTCCACGCCGTTATCGCTCGCGATATCGAGGATGCGCTGGGTGATGATGCCGTCGAAGACGAGGATCTTGACCCCCTTTCCCTCCTTCTTCATGAAGTTCACGAGGTCGCGGACCGGGATCTCCTTGGGTTTCGCCTTTCCGCTCTTGATGACCTGGGCCGTGGTGGTTCCTCGAAGGGACTGGAGGATTTCTTGGTACTCCTGAAGATCCTCCGGCACGCTCGCCTTGGGTTTCGGGGCGGCGGCCTTCTTGGCTATAGGCTTCTTGGCAGGGGCTTTCACGGGAGAGGCTTTCACGGCGGGGGCCTTCTTCACCGGGGCGGGTCCCCGCTTCGGACGGGCCTTTCCGCCTCGTGGCTCCCGACCGGGAGCGAGACCGAACATGTCGACGAATTGCTCCGCGGGCATCTTGTTCCGCAAGGCCTTCATGATCTGCTTCTGGGTCAACTCCTCGACCTCCAGACCGCGGGGCGCTTTCGCGACGAAGTCCAACTCCGCCACCTGGAGGAGCTCCTTGAGGATGAGGTCCCCGCCTCGATCGCCGTCGACGAAGGCCGTGACGACCTTCTCCTTGGACAGGTTCGACACGGTGGCGGGGATGTGGGTCCCTTCCGCCGCGATCGCGTTCTTGATGCCTACCGTGAGGAGATTCAACACATCCGACCGGCCTTCGACCACGATAATCGCGTCCGTCTCCTCGATGTTCGGACCCGCAGGCAGCTTGTCCGGCCCGTAGCTCACGATCTCCGCCACCTGGACGGCCTGGCGGACCTCTTCCTTCAGGTCGATACTCGTCGCCTTGGAACCCTCGTGCATGGTCGAGAGGATCTCTTTCGCCCGGCTGACCACTTGAGTGCGCTTGGTCACGCGGACGTCATCGACGCTTTCGACCCTCACCGTCGCCCGGCAGGGTCCGATGCGGTCGATGGTCTCGAGGCCCGCGGCCAGGATGGCGGTTTCCACCTGGTCTAGGCTGGATGGGATAAGGACGGTCCCATCCGTCTTCCCCTTCTTGGAGACAACGTCCACTTCGATGCGGCCGATCCGGCCGCTCTTCTGCAAGTCCCGAAGGTCCAGCTCGTCGCCGAGGAGCCCCTCCGTTTGTCCGAATACTGCGCCGATGACGTCGGGTTTTTCCACAACGCCCTCGGCTTCCAATCTAGCGCGAATTTGATACTTTGTCGTGTTAGGATCTACTGCCATGCTTTCACCTCGTTGGCAGCATTACACCTCTGATTACCTTGCCCCCAGGCTCGCCGATGAGTTCAGCGGGGAGGGGGGATAGGGTGATATTGAGGGGTGATGCCCTGTGCACGTTAAACTCGAGCCGGGCGTATTTATATTTTCCGGAATGAGTCCAGCGTGTTAAGATCGCCAAATAATAAGAGCGGGCGTGTTATCGAGTCGCTAGGTTGAGGACATGACGGGGAGGAGGGCATGGGTTGTCGTTCTCGTGGCCGCGGTGGTCATCATCGGCGTAGCCGGGGTCTACATCGGAACCACGTTCATTCCACAGACATCCACATCCTCGCAGCCCCCGCCCCCGCCGCCACCACGGCCGCCTCCCCCAGTACCCGAGCTATCGGATTGTCCGAGATCGGTTGGAATCTGGGTTTACTGCGAAGTGACGCGCGTCCTCGATGGGGATACCCTCGACGTCGAAGGTGGCATCCGGATCCGGCTCGTTCTCGTGGATGCACCCGAACTGAGCGAACCCGGCGGACCCGAAGCCCGAGACTATCTCGCGGACCTTTGCTTCGGATCCATCGCCCTCATTGACGAGGACGATGATCAGATCGGCGATGACCCCTTTGGCCGAGTCCTCGCGGTCGTCTACTGTGAGGGCACGAACGCCAATGCGGCTCTAATCTCCTCCGGCCACGCGGATACGTTCTACGACTTTTGCTCTGTGAGCGAATTCGGGAGTCAGGCCTGGACGGGATGCTCTTCTGCTCCGCCTCCCCCACCTCCACCACCGCAACAGGACTGCGATCCCGCCTATCCAACGGTTTGCATCCCTTCTCCGCCCCCAGACCTGGATTGTGGAGACATCCCCTACACAAACTTCGAGGTTCTCCCTCCAGACCCTCATAACTTCGATGGCGACGAGGACGGGATCGGGTGCGAGTCTTGAGCCGACGACCTCTGCTTCATTCAGCCTACCTACACGTTGGGATCTCGCCACGTTTGTCGCCATCGAGGGGGGGACCCAGCTGGAAGTCTGACGTCGAGCCCGGGAGCGTCCCAGATCTAGCTCACCTCGATGCGAGCAACGAGACGGCGGAGGCCTTCCACATCCTTGATCTCCTTTTTGCAGAGGCGCGCCAAACGCGCCCGGATCTCGGTGTTCGCCCGCACGTCGTTCGCCGAGAGCCCCTCACGGAGGAGGCGAGAGAGCTGTCCCCCGCGGCGGTCCCAATCCGTGAGGATGAGGACCTCGCTGTGGGTCTCCGCCAAGGTTTCGCAGAGCCGGAAGACCGTGGTCCCGGAGTGGACACCGACCAAGGTCCCCTCGACGCCGAGACTCCGCAACGCCTCGCGGTCCTTTCTCCCCTCGACGATCACGGGCATCTGAAGGCTGAGCTCACGTAGTTCCTCCAGCGTCTCGAGAATCTCGCGGTCTCGCTGCTCCAGATTCATGATGAACCGGGTCGGACGAGGTCGCCCCGTGCGGCTCCAATCTCCGCAGGGGCTTAACCCTGCCCTCTCATCATCACACTCAAATAAGGTCCCTCGGATGGTCCGCCGTGGCGGGGGACGAAATCGGCCTGGATCGGGTCCTCCAAGTCTACCGCGAGGAGAGTCGGCGAAAGGCTCTCACCACCTTAGAGTCCGACTTCTGGGAACGGCTGCAGGGCTACGTGGAGGGCCTCGAGGCCGATTTGGCCCAAGAGACGTCCCGGGACCCGAACTCCGCCAAGGCGGCCCTCTTGCGAGATGAGCTTAAGAAGGTCCTCAAGCGACGGGAACAGATCTGGCAGTATCGGGGCCGCAAGATGGCGCTGATGGCCTGGAGCACCGCGGCGGGGGCCACCACCGACACCGGCGTACTCACCCCTCTGGAGACAAAGAGCTTCGAGGAGTTCATGACGGTCCTGGACGCGAGCCGGAGGCGGGCGTTCGGGACGGGGGAGGAGACAGGCCCGGCCGAGGCCTCCCCTGAACCTATCAAGGCCAAGCCGGACAACCCCACCCGCAAGAAGGCCCCCGACCGTCCGGCCAGGGAGCAGGTCCTCCTCCGCATCCTCGAGGACGTTCCGCCCTTCGTCGGCGTTGACGTGACCTACCGCCTTCGGAAGCAGGACGTCGTGAGCCTGCCTCCCGAATTGGCCCAGGTTCTCACCAAGAAGGGCACGGCGGAGGAGATCCACCCCAAGATCTAGTCCTCGGGGCCGCGGGACAACCCTTATAAAGCCGCCCACCAATGGTTGGAGAACTCTTCAGCGGGGGGCTCTGCCCTTGATTTGGCATCCCTAGGTTGATGTTGAGGAGCGTCGGTGCGCCCGGCGAGATCTCATCTCGTCGGGGAAGGGTGGAGAACGCTGGAGGGGCCTCGCCTCGCTTGTACAGCAATCCGTGAGGCGGTCATACGCGACCTGGACGTTAGTCAGGCCAGTAAGTCTGCGGTTGACCACGCTGTCTGGGGGATGGCTTGGCTCGGGCGCCGAAGAAGGTCGTGCCAAGCTGCGAAAAGCGCCGGGTAGGCGCAAGGAACCTGTGATCCGGCGATGACCCAATGGGACTTCCCATCCCTTCGGGGATGCTCCGTAAGGAGCGGTAACCCGCCGAAGTGAAGCATCCTAGTAGGCGGAGGAAGAGAAATCAACTGAGATGCCCTCAGTAAAGGCGATCGAAGAGGGCACAGGGCAAACCGAATCCCTCTCCGTAAGGAGAGGGAGATGTGGGGTTTGGACCCCGGCACTCCCGGCCTTGCGAACCCGAAGTCTCCTGGAACGGAGCGCGAAACAGGGTGAAAGCCCCGTAGGGGTATGCAAGGTGGGAGATTCGGGGGATCCCGAGTACCGTGCGTCGGAAATCGCGCGGGAAGTTGGGAGGCATAAACTTCCAACCCTAAACACGACCCGAGACCGATAGCGCAGTAGTAGCGTGAGCGAAGGCTGCAAAGTACCCTTGACAGGAGGTGCAAAGAGCCTGAAACCAGACAGCTGCAGACTGATGGGGCGTGAAAGCGACGAAGCCGCAAGGTGGAGCAGCGTCCCATCGTCCGTTTAGAAAAACGGGCCAGGGAGTTCTGACCGATGGCGAGGTTAACCCCGAAGGGGGGAAGCCGGAGCGAAAGCAACAGGCCCGCAACCTGCAAGGGTGAGGGGCGTGGTGGGCTCGCCAGGAGTCATCGGTGGGATACCCGAAGCCAGTCGATCTACGCCTGGGCAGGTTGAAGCCCCCCGAAAGGGGGGTGGAGGACCGAACGGGTGCTGATGTGCAAATCGCTCCGATGACCTGGGTGTAGGGGTAAAAGGCCAATCTAGACTGGGAATAGCTGGTTCCTCCCGAAACTACTCGTAGGTAGATCTCGGGCGAGGCTGACGGTGGGGTAGAGCTACGGATTGAGCGTTTAGGGGGAGAAATCCCTCGGCGCCCTGTCAAACTCCGAACCTGCCGTCGTCGTAGACCCCGGGAGTGAGGGCATGTGGGGTAAGCTCCATGTCCGCAAGGGAAAGAACCCGGCCTGAGGTTAAGGCCCCTAAGCGTCGGCTCAGTGTATCAAAGGGGGTCCGCGGTCCCAAACAGCGGGGAGGTAGGCTTAGAAGCAGCCACCCTTCAAAGAAAGCGTAACAGCTCACCCGCCGAGACCGTGGGCACCGAAAATGGACGGGGCTAAGCCGGCCGCCGATACCTCAGGACGCCGAAAGGCGATTCGGTAGGGAGGCGTCGTGCGCGGGTCGAAGCGGGGTCGTGAGGTCCCGTGGACCGCGTTCGAATGAGAATCCTGGTAGGAGTAGGAGCAAAGTGCCGTGAGAATCGGCACCGCCGCAGGGGCTAGGGTTCCTCGGCAATGTTCGTCAGCCGAGGGTTAGTCGATCCTAAGGCCGTCCTTAATCGAGACGGTCGAAAGGGAGGCAGGTTAATATTCCTGCACTCCACGAGACCCTGCCCAAGGCCTGACGCATCGGGGCAGGTCGAGCGCGGTAGCCACCGCGTCGAAGCGTCGAACCCTCCCGAGTGCCGTAATGGCGAGACGGAGGCTAAGGCGCGATAGGGAGGGCGCAAGTCCTCTTCGGCCGCACCCCGGTGCCCGTGAAAAGGGCCTTGGGGCCATCTGGTGGATCCGTACCGAGAACCGACACAGGTGCCCCTGGGTGAGAAGCCCAAGGCGCGTCGGTGTAATCCAGGCGAGGGAACTCGGCAAATTAGCCCCGTACCTTCGGTAGAAGGGGTGCCAGTCACGTGAGTGGCTGGTCGCAGTGACTAGGGGGCTCCGACTGTTTAATAAAAACGTAGGCGGCAGCGAGTCCGAAAGGATGTGTATTGCCGTTGAAGCCTGCCCAGTGCCGGTACCTGAAGACCGGGTACAACCGGAAGAAGGGCCGGTAAACGGCGGGGGTAACTCTGACCCTCTTAAGGTAGCGTAGTACCTTGCCGCTTAATTGGCGGCTTGCATGAAGGCCCAACGAGAGCCCCACTGTCCCCGCCTGGAAGCCGCTGAAACTGACTTACTGGCGCACAGTCCAGTACCCCCCAACTGAAAGCAAAGACCCCGTGGAGCTTTACTGCAGCCTGTTGCTGCGGTATGAGGTTCGACGTGTAGGGTAGGCGGGAGCCGTTACAAAGGGCCGGCCGCTAGGTCGGAACCGAGGCACCGATGAAACACCGCCCCTCGTGCTTCGTACCGCTGACCTCTCCGGAGGGACAACGATAGGTGGGCAGTTTGGGTGGGGCGCCACGCCCTCAAAAATCTAACAAGGGCGCCCAAAGGTCGGCTCAGGTAGGTCAGAAATCTACCGTTGAGCGCAAGGGCAAAAGCCGGCCTGACGTGGATGGGCCCAACGACCATCGACGATGCGAAAGCAGGGCCTAGCGAACCGACCAGGCTTATTTATGAGGCCGGTCGATGACAGAAAAGTTACCCCGGGGATAACTGAGTTGTCTCCAGCAAGAGTTCACATCGACCTGGAGGCTTGCTACTTCGATGTCGGCTCTCCCTATCCTGGTGGTGCATTAGCTGCCAAGGGTGCGGTTGTCCGCCGATTAAAAGGGATCGTGAGCTGGGTTTACACCGGCGTGAGCCAGGTGTGTTGCTCTTCGTTGGGGGTGTCATGGTGTCTGAGGGGAAGGATCCCTGAGTACGAGAGGAACGGGGACCCGGCGCCTCTAGTCGATCGGTTGTCCGGCCGGGCATTGCCGAGCAGCCACGCGCCACCTGGATAAGGGCTGAAAGCATCTAAGCCCGAAGCCACCCCCGAAACGAGACACCTCTAAGAGCATCCGTAGAACACGGGTTTGATAGGACGGCGGTGTAAGCGGGAAGCTTCGGCGACCCGTTCAGCCGGCCGTTACTAACGCTCGCAACCGCAACACCCTTGCTGGTCTGGCCGTTTATCAGGTCGCGTGGGACCGCTCGCCCACCCTTCTCGCATTCCTTCGGTCCTAAGGTTCAAACCGCCCCCTGGGCTTCTTGCGAACGTGGAAGGGGCCCGAGATCTCGCCCCAGGCGGCCGCGAGAGACGGACCGAGGTCGATTGTCCGGTCTGCATTGGGGACTGGAAGCGCTGCCGCTTTGCCACGTGCCCGAAGCTCCAGGGCGTGCGGCAGTGGACGCGGGAAGCCCAGCGGACCCAGGGCACCACGTTGTACGGGGCCACACCGCCGGCGGCGTTCGTCGGGGCATGGGGCTATCCCCGGGTCACCATCGGCCCCTTGCTTCGCCCGACCGACGTGGACGTCGCCTTGATGGACGCGGAGGAACGGTGGTTGGGCCTGCCGCTGCAGGAGATCCTTCGACTCCGGATGTCGATGGTCCGGGGCAAGCGGCCGCAGCGCGTTCAGATCGCGGGGGTGCGCGACCGGCCGCTGGAGGCCCTCCAAGAGGTCGCCATGGCCTCGGATCCGGTGTACGCAGAGATGGTCCTGGCGAAGCGCCCGAACCTCGACATCTTCTTCTCCCCGCGCGGGAAGCCCGTGGGGCCCTCGGCCCCCTTCGAATCTCTCGAGCTGGCGGAGAACCCAACCATCCCGCGCCGGGTCGACTACATTGTCTCGGATGGCGACCTCCGCGCGGGGCCAGGGACGTGGGACCTCTACGAGCATGGAATCGAGCAACGGCACCTTACCCGCCTCCTGAGCGTGGGCCTCCTCGGGCAGGCTCGGCGTCGGCGCCTCGTGCCGACGGAGTGGAGTATCACCGCCGTCGACGACATCGTCGGGAAGCGGCTCCGGGAGCGCGTCCGATACCATCCGGAGCTGGGAGAGTTTTACCTGTTCGGTGCCGGGGCCGTGGCCAACAACGTGCAGGTCCTCCTGCTCCCCGGACCGTGGATGTTCGAGGCGCTTGAGGGATGGGAGGGACACCCCGGCGGCCCGGCGTCCGACTTCGAGCGGCCGTGGGGACGCAAGGACTACCCCAAGAACCTGGTCGGCGCGTACCACGCCGCTCGGCTGCCGGTACTCGAATATCTGAATGCGATTCGAAGGCAGGCCATCGCTCTGGTCTTCCTGGAGGTGTACCGGGAGTGGATTCCTCTCGGGGTCTGGCGGTTCCGGGAGTTGGCCCGCGAGGCCCTGCGTCGACCCGGTGAACGCCTCTCCACCCTCGAGGAGGCCCTCGAGGTTCTGAGTGGACGCCTGCGCATTCCCCTCGATCGATGGTTGATGAAGAGTACGCTCTACCGCTTCTACAAGGAACAGCGTCGGCTCGAGGACTTCGTGAACACACCAGAGAGAAGCCATTAGTAGACGCTTCCGTTCTCCACCGGGGAGAATCCATGGATTTCGAGGCCTATCGCGACGACTTTCCCATCTTCGAGACGAAGAGTTACCTGAATACGTGCTCGCTAGGTCCGCTCTCGACTTGGTCCAGGGATGCGGCCCACCAATTCTTCGACGAGTGGGATGACCTTGGGGCGCACGCCTGGCACGAGCAATGGATGGAGGCCCTCGATCGGGTCCGGGCTCAATTCGCCAGCTTGATCGGAGCATCCAGGGAGGAGATCGCCCTCGCGCCCAACGTCTCCTCCGCCCTGTCGGTCATCGCCAGCACCCTGGACTATGAGGAGCGCTCAGAGGTTCTTACCACCGATCTCGACTTTCCCACCCTTCCGTACCAATGGGAAGTGAACCCCAAGGCCGAGGTCAATCTGCTCCCCAGTCCGGATTCGATTACATTCCCCGCCAAAGACTGGGAGGCCAGCGTGACGGAGAGGACGTTGGCCATCGCGACCACTCATGTGTTCTACGCCACGGGCTTCCTCCAGGACATTCCCGCTCTCGCGGACCTGGCCCGGGAACGGGGTGCCGTCACCATCGTCGACGGATACCACGCGACCGGCCAACTCCCCGTAGACATCCGGGAACTCGGGGTCGACGTCTACATCTCGGGTTCGCTCAAGTGGCTCCTCGGCGGACCCGGCCTGGCGTTCCTCTACGTGAGCCGCGATCGCATCCCTGAGTGGTCGCCCACGTCGACCGGATGGTTTGCGAACGAACACCAATTTGACTTCGACCCCCGGGCGTTCGCCTTCCGGGACGATGCGCGCCGCTTCGAGTTGGGCACACCGGCCACCGGCGTCGTCTACAGTGCCTTGGCGGGCCTAGACGTGATTCAAGAAATCGGTCCGTCGCAGATCCGAGACCGCACCCTGGCCCTGGCTAACGACCTGATCGAACGGGCCGAGGATGCCAAGTTGGACGTGCGTGCCCCGCCGCCGGAGGCCCGGACCGGCATCGTAATGGTGGAGGTTCCTGATCCCGAGGGGGCAGTTGAGCGTCTGATCGCCGAAGACATCATCGTGGACTATCGGGGGAACCGCGTGCGCATCTCTCCTTACTTCTACAACACATTCGAGGAGAACGAGGCTGTTGTGGAGGTTTTGGCTTCGGTCTCCTAGACGGAGCAATGCCGGCATCCTCCGGCCCGCGATTGCCCTCATTTGGCATCCCAGGATAGGGAATCAGAGCATCATTAACGAGCCGGATATGTCTCCGGATCCGGCCTCATTGTCGGTCCCTCTCAGCGAGTTCAATCCGCAGCCGTTCCATCTCCGTAGGGCCGGGCGGTGCTTGGCTGTCTACGGGCTCCGGGTTGCGGTCCCCCCGATTCCCCGAGCGCTTCACTGTATTGCGCCCCCATACCCTTCTGCATAGTCTCCGTTGTCTCCGTCCTTCTTCCCGGCTGGTGCCACCGGCCGCTGCATCATGGCCTCAATCCTCTCCTCCCCTTCACCTTGCCCATTGTGATCCATCTCAGGGGGTACATTAGGAAGAGTAATATTCTGACTACGAGGGAGTTGGACGTTACATCTCTCACGAACGTAAGGTTGGTCGCTCCGTCCTCTTCTTGGAAGGAAAGGTCAACGTTGTCAATATACAGACCACCGTAGGCTTCCTCATGGGTTCGGAAGCGGTGCCCCCATTCGTGTTCGACCACGGATACTCGCTCAGAGAACCCCAATCGACGCCCGAAGCGGACAACGATTGAAGACCCTTCATCGGGCCAGGTAGAGTCCTTCTCTTCCAACTCCGCATAGCCAGGAACGAATGATAACCATTCAGCGGTAAGCACCTTCGATACGGACTGGACAGGTGCTCCGATTTGAAACGAATGCTTAGACTTCATCTTTCACCCGGTCATTCTCGACTTCTTGCCAGCGAGACCAAGTCGGTTCGGCTATACGACGAAACAGGACCAGAGGCAGTGGTTCCCATCTGACTCCTGGACTGACCTCCCCCCAAGGCCAGTCAATCACCTCCCAGCAGTGGCTCTTGAACCATCCAGGCAGTGATAAACCTTCTCACACCAGCGCTCGTGCGACATGTCTTCGCAGCCTGAACGTCTTCCCGACATGCTCAAACTCGACCTCATCCCGAGCTGTCAGGAGAAACATCGGGGGGGCGAATAGGGGACTTCAAGACGGGCGGTGATCAACCGGTCCGGATGCCCTCTTCGAGCCGTGACACGCGGGCCTCGAGGTCGTTGACCTGGCCGAGAAGCTCCTGCACGCTTTTCTTGAGGCCCTCAAATTCGCCTGGCGAGGGGCCCCCGAC
>JAZFPV010000011.1:0-4262 GCA_036444795.1 Thermoplasmata archaeon | reverse complement strand
CTAGCTTCTCCTCAAGGGGCACGTCCCACGGGTCGATCTTCCGTGGGGAGGCGTAGTGATCGTGGTGGGCCGCCGTCTCCGCCAGACGGACGTCGTCTGCCTTGACCCCCGCCGAAGCCCGGGCGATTCGGACCGCCTCACCGGCCACCCTCTTCATCTCACCCCCCTCGAGGTGGGAGGAAGAGGAGAAACCCCAGGCCCCGTTGACAAGGGCCCGGATCCCGAACCCCGCGGTCCCGTTCTCCGTCAGGGCCACGACATTGTCGTTCTTGATCCGGATGGACTCCGTCCTTCGATGGACCAGACGGATGTCCGCGTAGGCCGCGCCTGCGCCCAACGCCTCCTCGAGAGCCAGGGTCTCCAGGTCCTCGATGCGACTCCCCCTCCGGGGTACCTGCCTCACCTAGTAAACTCTTCCCTAGAGGGGGACGTCCGTCCCCAAATCGGCTTCGACCGCCCGTTCGTATGCCACGGCGGCCGTAACGGCGTCCTCGAGGGCCATGCCCACCGAACGAAAGAGGGTGATTTCCTCCTTCGTGGTGCGGCCCGGTCTCATCCCGGCGATGAGCTGGCCTAACTCCGCCTCGATCACGTCCGGACCGAAGGACCCCTCCTCGATCGCCTTTCTCAGGTCTCGCGCCTCCTCCAAGGCCCCCTCTCGCCAGTCGACGACGACGCGGGCACGCCGATAGACCTCCGCATCGAGCTCCTGGACCGGCCCCGAACCAATGGAGGTCGCGTGCATCCCCTCTTCCAGCCAGGATCCACGCAGGACCGGCGCCGTTGCGTTGGTGGCGGTGATGACGATGTCGCTCCCCGCCACGACCTCCTGGGGGGTGTCGGCCACCAAGGCATCGACCTCCAGCTGGTCTGCCATCTCCTCACAGAAGGCTCGGACGTGGGCTTTCGTGGGGCTGTACGCCTTGATCAGCTGCAAGTCCCGGACGACCCAGAGGCCCTGGATCTGGGTGCGGGCCTGCACCCCCGTACCCAGGATGCCGACCACCTGGGCGTCCACCACGGAGAGCGCACGAGCCGCCAGCGCGCCGGCCGCGCCGGTTCGGAGCGCGGTAATCGTGGCCCCTTCCATCAACGAGAGGACCTCGCCCGTTTCGGCATCCAGGAGGAGAACGCCCCCCTGGAGGGAAGGGATGCCCCGGTCTCGATTCCCACGAAACTCGGAGACGACCTTCAAGGCGAGGACTCCCATCCCTCCGAGGTAGGCGGACATGACGAGGGCGGTGCCGATTCCATCGATGGAATGGATCTGGCGGGCCGGCATCGAGACGGTCCCCCGCGCGTGCTCTACGAGGCCCCGCTCCACGGCGTCGATGACGATTCGCATGTCCAGGACCTCTTCCAGGTCCGCGCGAGTCAGAACGCGCACGTGGCCGCCTAACGGGCCCGCGTCAAAAAGGCTTCGCGGGGGTCTGGCCGCGGGCCGCTCATCTATTTATACGCTTCACGGTTGCTTCCGAGAGCCCCAAGCAGTCTGGTGGATGGGATGGCAGTGGACGTGGGCCTCTGGCTTCTGATTGCTCTTAGCCTGCCCTTCCTCTTCGCGGCATTGGCCCCTCTCCTGGGTCGCCTCGGACCGCGGGTGCCCGGGTGGGCTGCCTTGGGGGCGGGGGCCGCCTCCTTCGTCATTCTCCTCCTTCTCTGGCTGACGGTGGGGGAGGTTCGTTTCGATCTTCCTTGGATTCCCTCCGCGGGAATCGCCTTCGCGCTTCGACTCGATCCCCTTTCCCT
Organism: Thermoplasmata archaeon; assembly: GCA_036444795.1. Lineage (GTDB taxonomy): Archaea > Thermoplasmatota > Thermoplasmata > RBG-16-68-12 > JAJISG01 > JAJISK01. Next base: position 2,513 of record JAZFPV010000011.1, on the reverse strand, counting down.
CCTGTTCGGCCTTATCGTCACGGGGATGGGAGCCCTCATCTTCGGCTACTCGGCGACCTACATGGCCCGCGAGCGCGTGGCGGGCCCGTTCTACCTCTACATGGGCCTCTTCATGGGGGCCATGCTGGGTCTGGTCCTGTCGGGGGACCTCATCCTCCTGTTCCTCTTCTGGGAGCTGACCACCATCAGTTCGTTCCTCCTCATTGGCCTGGAGAAGGAGGAGAAGCGCTCCACGGACGCCGCCCTCAAGGCCTTGCTCCTCACGGGATCGGGAGGCATTGCCCTCCTCCTTGCCTTCCTGGCCCTCGGCTCGGTCGTGGGCTCGTTCGACCTGGAGCAGGTGCTGGGAGCGGGCGACCAGGTGGTCACGAGCAGCCTGTACGTCCCGATCCTCCTCCTCTTCGTGGTGGCGGTCCTCGCCAAGTCGGCCCAGTTCCCGTTCCACATCTGGCTTCCCGACGCCATGGTCGCCCCCACCCCCGTGAGCGCCTACCTGCACTCGGCCGCGATGGTCAAGGCGGGCATCTTCCTTCTCGCCCTGTTCCTCCCGCTCCTGGCGTCGGATCTCTGGGTTCTCGTGCTTCTCCCCCTGGGGATTGGGACCATGATTCTGGGCGGCCTCCAGGCGATCCGGGCCACGGACCTCAAGCGCATCCTGGCCTACAGCACCATCAGCCAGCTCGGTCTCCTCGCCTCCTCCTTCGCCCTGGCGACGGTCCTCGGGCAGGGGGCAGGGCTCCTCCATACGCTGAATCACGCGGTCATGAAGGGGGCCCTCTTTCTCGTTGCCGGGGCCGTGATCTATGCCACCGGAATGAACGACATCCGGGAATTGGGGGGCCTGCGCAGGAGCATGCCCCTGACAGCCATCGCCTGCGGGCTGGCCGCGCTCTCGTTGGCCGGGATCCCGCCCCTGGGGGGCTTCCTGAGCAAGGAAGCCTTCTTCGAGGCGACATGGGAGACCGGCCTTCTTTGGGTCGCCGTCTTGGGGGTGATCGGGGGAAGCCTCACCTTCGCGTACGCCTGGAACTTCTTTTCGCGGCTCTTCCTGGGACCCCGGCGGAGCGGGGTCACGGAACCCAAGGCCCTGGCCATTCCCGCGCTCATCCTGGGGGCCCTGGCCCTCACGCTGGGCCTGTTCCCTGGGCTGGCGACCGGGCTCATTGCGGGGACCCTCCCACCGGGCGAGGTCTTTGCGCCTTCGCTTTTGGTTTGGAACCTCCCCGCGACCGTCATGAGTCTCCTGTCGGCCCTCCTGGGCCTGCTTCTTATCTGGCGGTACGCCGAGAGCCAGGCGCTGCTGCAGCGGGTCGCCCGAGGACTGCGCCGAGTCACCCCGAATCGCGCCTACGGGGCCTTCATGGGGGGGGTCCAGGGCGCCGGGCAAAGGGTGGGCCTGGCCATCCAGAACGGCTCCTTGCGTCGGTACAGCCTGGTCCTTTTCATCGGCGTCGCGGCGGCCCTTCTCCTCCCCCTGATTCCCCTCCTGGGGGCGCCCCTTCTCATCGACACCGTCGTCACCCTCCCGGGCCCCACCTCCCTCCGTATCGCGGTGTTGGCGATTGTCCTCGTCGCGATGATCGTGTTCGCCGTCCTGGCGGCGGTCCTCCGCACGACCCTCCATGCCGTCCTCAGTCTCTCCGGGATGGGCTTTCTCCTCGCCATGACCTTCATGCTCCTGAACGCCCCCGACCTGGCGATGACGCAGGTCCTCGTCGAGCTGGTCTTTCTCGTCATCTTCCTCATCGTGATCTACAAGCTTCCCCTTCGTGCCATCAAGCCCTCCCGCCGAAGGCGCGCTTCCGATCTGCTTCTCGCGTTGGGGATTCTCATCGGCATCACGGCCGTCGTGAACCCCTCCCTTGCGACCTTCGACTCTTCGGTGGCCGAGTTCTATCTGGAACCCGGTCTCGTGAACGAGACGGGCGGGACGAACGTGGTGAACGTCGTCATCACGGACTTCCGAGCCTTCGACACCCTCGGTGAGATCGCGGTCATCGCCCTGGCCTCCCTCGGCCTGTATACCCTCTTCCGGAGGCGCGGTCGTGGTTAGCGTGGTGGCCCGGGTGGTTACGACCGCCGTGCTCTACGTGGGCATCCTCTTCTCCATCAGCCTCTTCCTGGCCGGGCACAACAGCCCGGGGGGCGGATTCATCGCCGGCGCCATGACGGCCAGCGCGTTCACTCTCCTCTACATCGTCTTCGGGCGCGAATACGTCGAGACGCGGTTCCGGATTCGGTTCCGCTCCATTACCGCGCTGGGACTCGCCATCGCGGTGTTCTTCCTTCTGCTCCCCCTGGCCTTCGGCCTCCCGCTCTTGAGCAGCCTCATCTGGACGATTCAGCTCCCGCTTCTCGGGGAGGTCAAGCTTGTCTCGGCCGTGGGCTTCGACCTTGGGATCTACCTCGTGGTGGTCGGGGCGATTCTCACCATCGTGCGCCGCAGTGCAGGAGGCGAGTCCCTTGGTTAGCCTCCTCGCCCTCGTCATCGCGATCCTCTTCGCCGTCGCGGC
>JAZFPV010000010.1:0-5952 GCA_036444795.1 Thermoplasmata archaeon | reverse complement strand
TGGGGATGACGACGCCTCTGAACCGGCTCTCCGAGATTCTCCGTGAACTCCCGAAGGACTTCGACTAGGGCGGTGTGAACGTCCCCCCTTCACCGAAACCGTTTTCTCGGCGGGCGGCCTTGAATTTCGAGACGGAGGCCCGGCCGCATGATCGATTTTACGCCCACGGAGGAGCAGAAACTTCTCGTCCAGACGGCCCACGAGTTCGCGGAGAGGGAGATGCGGCCCGTGGCGCTCGAGTTCGACCAGAAGGCCGAGGTGCCCTGGGACGTCATCGCGAAGGCGCACAAGCTCGGGCTCACCTCGGCGTACATCCCCGAGAAGTACGGCGGGGGCGGCATCGTGGGGACCCTCAGCTGGGCCATGGTCATGGAGGAGTTGAACTGGGGCTGTGCGGGCATGGCCACGGGCCTCATCGGCGGGGGCCTGGCCGTCCTACCTATCCTGTACATGGGGACGGAGGAACAGAAGGAGCGTTTCCTTCCCGTCTTCACCGACTCGACGCCCCGCCTGGGGGCCCTGGGCTTGACCGAGCCCGGCGCGGGCTCCGATGTCGGGGCCATCGCCACGCGGGCTGAGAAGGACGGGGACGAGTGGGTCCTCAACGGCACGAAGCGCTTCATCACGAACGGCGGCATCGCCGACATCCACGTGATCTTCGCCCAGACGGACCCTGACCTGGGCTATTTTGGCATCCGAGCGTACGTGGTGGAGAAGGACAACCCCGGCCTCAAGATGGGGAAAGTGGAGGACAAGATGGGGATTCGGGCCTCCCATACCGCCGAGGTCATCTTGGACGACTGCCGCGTGCCCGACGACAACCTCCTGGGTGGGGAGAAGACCTCGTGGATCGGGGCCATGAAGACGCTGGAGATGTCCCGCCCGGTCGTGTCTTCGGGCGCCATCGGGGTCGCGCGGGCCGCCTACGAATACGCGTTAGGCTATGCGCGGGAGAGGAAGACGTTTGGGAAGCCCATCGCCATGCACCAATCAATCGCCTTCATGCTGGCGGACATGAAGACGGGCATTGAGGCGGCGCGCCTCCTGGTTTGGAAGGCGGCCTGGATGGCGGACCAGGAGATGCCGGCCAACAAGGATGCCGCCATCGGCAAGCTCTTCGCGGCCGACATGGCCATGAAGGTCACGACGGACGCCGTGCAGATCGTGGGTGGCTCCGGCTACATGAAGGACCTGCCCGTGGAGAAGTGGATGCGGGACGCCAAGGTCTTCCAGATCTGGGAGGGGACCTCCCAGATTCAGCGGATTGTGATTTCACGGGAAGAGATTGGGGAGTTGTAGGCTAGGAGGCGACTTCCCGCTCGACGACCGTCGTAATCCCCTGTCCAAAGCCGATGCAGAGTGTGGCCAGTCCGTACCGCGAATCTCGACGCTCCATCTCGTAAAGAAGCGTCGTCAGGAGCCTCGCTCCGCTGCAGCCAAGGGGATGGCCCAGGGCGATCGCCCCCCCGTTGGGATTCATTTTCTCGTGATCAATCCCCAAGTCTCGCGCGCAGGCGAGGGGGACAGACGCAAACGCTTCGTTCAGCTCGAGGACGTCGATGTCGTCTATCGTGAGATCCAGCTTCTTCAACGCCTTGCGTGTAGCCGGAATGGGGCCTGTGAGCATGAGGACGGGGTCGACCCCCGCCACCGCCATGGAACGAATGGTTCCCAGAGGTTCCAGACCCAGTTCCTTCGCCTTCTCCTTGCTCGCCACCAAGACCGCCGCGGCGCCGTCGTTGAGGCCCGAGGAGTTTCCCGCGGTGACTTTCCCATCGGCCCGAAAGGCAGGTTTCAGCGAGGCCAGCTTCTCGAGGGAGGTGTCCCGTCGGGGGTGCTCGTCGACACTGAACAGGGATTCCCCGTTCTCCTCATGGGGGACGGGCACGGAGACGATCTCATCCTTGAACCGCCCGGCGTCGATGGCGGCGAGGGCCCGATGGTGACTCATGAGCGCGTACTCGTCCAGTTCCTCGCGCGTCAAGCCCCACTTATCCGCGATCAGGTCCGCCGACACGCCCTGAGGAACGAGATTGTAACGGGCCAGGAGCTTCTCGTTAAACACCCCGGCGTCCGCCCCCATCGGGACGCGACTCATGCTCTCCACGCCCCCGCCGATGGCGAGGTCGTAGTGGCCCGTCGAGACACCCATGGAGGCGATGTTGAGCGCTTGAAGTCCGGACCCGCACTGCCGGTTTACGGTGGTGCCCGGAATGGTTTCCGGCAACCCCGCGGTGAGAACCGCCAGGCGGGCGATGTTGAGCCCTTGCTCCTCGATCTGTGTGTTGCACCCGAGGATGACGTCGTCCACGCTCTCGGGTTCGACCCCGGTACGGTCGATGAGCTCCCGGAGGACCAAGGCGGCCAGGTCGTCCGCACGAACGTCCTTGAGGGCCCCGTTGCGTCTCCCAATGGGTGTCCGGACGGCCCCAACGATGACGCTTTCCTGCATGATCGGTACCCGATGTGAGATACGGGTTCCGCGCTAATTAAGGGTTGCCAGGTGGGAATCCGGCAGGAATGTTTGGCGCTGAGCCCCCAACGAGACGGGCTTCGCGAGAGAACGGCGACCTGGCCCCCATGGGGGGGCTCAGGGCAGGCTAAAGAGGCGGAGGGGGATGCCCCGTCGGCGATCGGTATGCGCGGACCTATGGATGGGATGAGAGTTCTGGACCTCACTCGTCTGCTTCCGGGCGGGTTGACCACGCAGCTCCTGGGCGACCTGGGCGCGGAGGTTATTAAGGTCGAACAACCGGGGCGGGGGGATTACCTCCGTGAGATAGCCCCGGATTCATCGGGCTCAAGCCCCGTGTTCTTCGCCTTAAACCAGGGCAAGAAGAGCCTGACGTTGAACCTCAAAGTGCCTGAGGGGCGAGAGATTCTGCATCATCTCGTCCCGACCGCAGACGTCCTGATCGAGCAGTTCCGACCCGGCGTCGCCGCAGAGCTCGGGGCGGATTACGAGACGGTCGGTCAGCTTAAGCCGGACCTGATCTACTGCGCGTTCTCGGGCTTCGGGGCGCAAGGGCCGTACCGGAATCGACCCGCCCATGACATCAACTTCATGGCCCTCTCTGGCGGTCTCGATCGCGGCGCAGGGAGGGAGCCCAACGTGCCGCCTGTCCCCGCCGCCGACATCTCTTCGGGTTTCCTGGCTGCCTTCGCCATTGCAGGGGCTCTGCTCGAACGTGAACGATCTGGGGAAGGCCGTTTCCTCGATCTCTCTCTGTTCGATTCGGCCCTCTATCTCAACGTGGTGGGACTCGTGGCCGGAGAGACGTTCCTTGCGGGCGGATCCCCCGGTTATGGGCTGTATGCGGCGGCCGACGGTCGCTTCCTTAGCCTCGGCGCGCTCGAGCAGGGATTCTGGCGAAGACTTTGCCAGGCCATCGAGAGACCGGACTTGGTCGACGCGAATCTGGAGCGAGAGGATGAAGCCCTGGCCGCCCAGGAGATCCTCCGACAGGTTTTCCGAACCAAGTCTGTCCAAGAGTGGGATGAAATCCTCAAGAGGCACGATGTCCCGGCTGCCCCGGTCCGGAGGTCAAGCGAGGTGGTCCTGGATCCCCACGTGCAGGCGTTGCGCCTCCTTCGTGAGGTCCAGGCGGAGGGCGAACCGCTGCTCTCGTTGGCTCATCCGATCCGGTGGCTGAAAGGCGGCCCGGTCCGACAAGGTGCCGCGCCCCGACTCGGCGAGCACACAATGGAGATACTGCTGGCTCTTGGCTATGAGGAGGAGACGATCGCCGAGTGGGCTCGGACAGGGGTGGTGGGGCTTTCGGGCCGTTGAGGCTACTTCCCTTTGAACTTGGGCTCCTTCTTGTTCATGAAGGCCGAGATTCCCTCGAAGAGGTCCTCGGTAGACGTGGCGACGCTGAAGGCGAGCGCTTCCAGATCCAGGCCTGCCTCCCCTACGCCTTGCGCGGATCGATTGAGCAGCATCTTCGCGAGCCGTAGGGCCACGGGAGGTCCTCTCGCGAGGCGGCCCGCCAGGTCCGCGACCGCATCGTCAAAGGCCTCCGGATCCACAGCTTTCCCCACGAGACCGATGGCCTCGGCCTCCGTTCCGTCGATTCGCTTCGCGAGAAACACAAGCTCCTTCGCCCGGGCTAGGCCGACAAGGCTCGTCAGGCGTTGGGTTCCGCCGGCCCCCGGAATCAGGCCCAGGGACGTCTCTACCTGCCCCAATGTAGCGTCCTTCGTCGCGATACGGAAATCGCACGCGAGGGCGATCTCGAGCCCGCCCCCCAGGGCGTAGCCGTGGATGGCCGCCAGGGTCGGCTTGGGGAAGTCTTCTAGCTGCTTGAAGGCGCGATGGGCCTCGCGGGTCGAGGCCCAGGCCTTGTGGGCCTTGTCGAGCCCTGCGAAAGAGGTCACATCCGCTCCCGCGCAAAAGGCGCGTTCGCCGGCTCCTCGCAGGATGAGACATCGGACGTCTGGGTCGTCTTCCAGGTTTGCCAGGGCCCTCGAGAGTTCCTCGATCATCTCCGGGGTGATCGTATTCAATCGCTCCGGCCGATTCAGAGTGAGCGTCGCGGTCATGGCCTTCGGATCGCGTTCGAGGAGGAGGGTGTTGAACGAGTCTGCGGCCTTTTCTTCGTAGGTGTAGAAACCCTGCCCACTCTGCTTTCCCAGCTTTCCCTCTTCGACCATGGTCAGGAGGATCTTCGTGGGTTCATGGCGCTTGGACCTCCTCAGCTCCTCGACGATGCGGTCCAGACCCACCGCGTCACCCTGGGCCAGAGGACCCAGGGGAAACGCGGTCCCGAGGCGCATCGCCAGGTCAATCTCTTCCGGGGGCGCCACCTCCATTTCAATCAAGGTGGCTGCCTCGTTGACGATGGGGGCCAGGATGCGCACGGGATCGAAATCCGTGCCGTCCTCCGGCGAGAGCGTGGGCTTGGCATCGCCCCGGTAATCGTAGAATCCCCGCTCGGTCTTCTTCCCGAGACGGCCCTGGTCGAACATCTCCCGGAAGGGGGGAGGGACCGGGAGGTCTTGCTTCTCTTGGGCCACGACCAGGAGGTCAATCCCGACCTGGTCTGCCAGCTCGAAGGGGCCCATGGGAAAGCCGATCTGGAACTTCATGGCGGCGTCGATGGTCTCCTTGGGAACGCCTTCCTCGTGGTGGATCCAGGCGCCCTCGTTCATGAAGTGGAAGATGATGCGCGTCGTGATGAAGCCGGGGACGTCCTTCCGGACGAGGATGGGCGTCTTCTTGAGTCGTCGGGCGAGCTCGGAGGTCGCCTCCAAGGTCTTGTCCGCCGTGGCGTCCCCCTTGACAATCTCGACCAACTCCATGATGATCGGCGGGTTGAAGAAGTGCATTCCGACCACCTGGGAAGGGCGATTCGTGGCCTTCCCCATCGCTGTGATGCTGAGGCCGGACGTGTTGCTGGCGAGCACCGCATCCGGGGGTGCGTGAGCGTCGAGCTCCTTGAAGATCTTCTTCTTCAGCTCGAGGTCCTCCGTGACGGCCTCGATGACGAAGTCGGCTGTCTTGGCCGCCTCCCGGAGGTCCGTTGTGGTGGCGATGCGCTTCAACAGGTCGCCTGGCGCGCCGTCAAGCTTGCCCTTCTCTGCGAGCTTCTCCAGACTCCACCGAACCCGTTCCAAGCCCCGCTCGATGAATTCCTCCTTGATGTCGTGCAGGGTGACCTGAAACCCATGGAGCACCGCCAATTCGGCGATGCCGTGTCCCATCTCGCCCGCTCCGATGACGGAGATGCGTTCCACGTCGTCCGCCTTCACGCCCACTCCCCGAGGGTTTCTGAGACGGCTGGCGGCTATAAAAGGTCCCCGACGGCGAGAAACAAGAGGCAAAACCCCTTCTAGGATGCCCCCCGTCATTGGTAGGAGGTCTTGCATGGCTACCCCACCCCAAGCCCCCGAGGGCGCCCCCGAAGTCCCCCCTCACATGATGAGGATGTGGGAGGAGCGGACGAAGATTTC
>JAZFPV010000009.1:0-2898 GCA_036444795.1 Thermoplasmata archaeon | reverse complement strand
GTCCAGGAGGCGCAACACGGCTTCCCCGACGGCGTTCCCGCAGTCCGCCACCGTCTCGAGCTCCTTGGCAATGAGACGGTACCCGGCGTTGTTCAGCCGGTTCTCCATGCCCAACTTGGTGATGAGGGCATCGTCCTGCTGTGCGGACAGAATCAGGCGGACGAGAAGCCAGTAGATCATGTCCGCGTCGTCCTCCCGACGGAGGGCATCCTCCGCGAGCGTTCGGTCTCGGGTCACGAGGGCCTCCATGGCGTCCTGAAGCATCGTCTTCCCCAGGTTGTAGAGTCGCTTGATCAAGGAGTCGAGGGGGAATTTGGACGGCTCGATGGAGCACTGGAGGACGGCGCGCTGTCCTGTCTCCTCCAAGATGCCCAGGCCCATGAGCCGCCGTACGACGTCTCGGAGCTCTTCCAGGTGGGCGCTGCTCAGGCGGGAGGAGGATTGAACGATGAGACGTTCCCGTCCCAAGACGTAATTGCCCACGATGACGCGTTCGAGCATCCCTGGCTCGTCGAGGGCTCCCGCATCGATGACGTACTCCGGCGTGGGCCTCTCCAGCTTCCGCAGTGCGCTCTCCGGCGCCAGGAGGCGAAGGGAGTCTCCCTCACGCTCCATGAAGACCTGATCCCCCTTCTGGAGGTCCTGTGCCTTCGTCCACTCCTTCGGGAGGGAGACGGTTAAGGTCGAGACCCCCACCTTCTGGATTTTCCGGCTTTCCATGGCGAACCCTGAATGGTATATACCGAAACCGAACATAAATTCTACGAATATACCTATCGTGAGTCCTGAGGCTCCAGCGGTCCCGGGGGGCGGATAACCCAGTCCCTGATTCCGTCGTGGACCAGGATGGATCCGCAGGCGCGGCACCGGGAGTATCGGTTTCGACTCGTGTCCTCCCCGAGAAACTCAACATCCTCGTGAGAACAGGGGCCGTCATCGGACTCGGGTTGCTCCATGGAATGCCCTCGGTGGAGGGTCAGGGACGCCGACGGAGGAAAAAAAGGCTCGCACCTTCCCCCAGGGGGTCCCACACCCTTCTGGCCAGACCCCCGGAAAAGGGTTTAAGCCGCCCCCTCTTCCAAAAGGCGTTTGGCCCGGAAGAAGCGAAAGAAGAAGGAGCCCTTCGAATTCAAGGTCCCCGAATTCGACGAAGTCGCGTTCATGAAACGGGAGGTCGAGGGGGCGAAGGCCGCGATGATCACGCTGGGCTACGCCTTTGCCGTCGCCCTCGGATCGTGGGCCCTCACCCTCGCGGGTTTTGCCTCCGTCGGGGGTCTGGTGGGTTTCGTGGCCCTGTACGGGCTCCGGTACCTCTACCCCCTCGCCGGCGTCGACCTCTCGAAGTTTGATTGGAAGCTCTGGGCCGGCAACGGCGCCATCCACCTGTTCGCCTGGTTCGCCTTCTGGGTCCTGCTGCTCAACCCGCCGATCCTCGATATCGCACCCCCGCTCATCCATAACGCCACGGTCCCCGGGGGGACGCCGGTCAACGTCGGGGACGATGGTTCCATCTCGCTCCCGCTCGGAGGTGCCACGAGCTTCCAGGTCCTCGCCAACGTCACGGACAATCAGCAGCTCGCCTCCGTGACGATGAGGGTGCTCGTCGGCGGGAGTGAGCACCAGACCGGAACGATGGTCTTCACCGGCGAGGGAGCGGTTTGGAGCTTTACGGTCACGTCAGTCGAAGCAGGCCGAGCCTATACGGTCACGATTGACGCCCAGGACCGAGCGGGCCATCGCAGCAGCAGCTTCGACATCATCGTGGCGACTTCCTGATTTCCCAGGGAAGGTCACGCCGGAGGAATTCCGTCAGGGGCCCGCGGTACCCGGAGCGTGCGATCTCCTCTCCCTCCATCACGTGGGCGCCCTCCTTCACGGTGCGGTCGAGGTTCTTCCCCAGGCTCAACCCCCGCAGTCCTTTCCGGAGGACCGAGGCCGCCTTGGTCTCCTCCCGCCTTACGTCGACCACTAACCGGTCCCCCTCGATGTAGGGACCCGCCACACGCTTGGAGGACCCCTCCCACTTCGCCCGAAAGGCCTCGGCATGGTCGAGCCAAGTCGGAGGCCCCACATGCTTGCGCACGGGGGGGAGTTCGCCGGATTCCAACTCCAGGAGGAGGAGCCACTCCTTCTCCAGGAGGGACGGCTGCGACCTCAGGACCCGGAACTCCCCTTCCGTTAGGAACGATCGGATGGCCTGTTCCGCCTTCCGGAGTTGCGGGTAGACCACGTCCTCGGATAGGTCGGGGGCCGAGGAGGCGATGCCCAGGAGGGCCGTACCGCGCTCGCGGGCCACCTTCCGAAGGGCGGTCAGGGAGAGCGGACGGACGGGGTCCGCAAAGAAGAAGCGACGATCAGGCCGTTCTTCGTAGGCCTTGGCCGCCAAGATGAAGGTTGCGAGGGCGTGCGAAGAGACGGCGGAGGCGGCATTCCGGTCGGCGTCCACGGGGTCGACAAAGATCAACGGCTCTGCGAAGGGTTTCGGGGTCTCCGATTCCAGGTCGAGTCGGATCGGAGGCCTCCACCGGGCTGCCGCCTCGAGGACGGAGCGAAAGGCCTTGAACTGGAGGATTAGGAGCTCGCTGAGGTAGCCCGAGAATCCCTGAACTCGAGCCTCGGCCCCGTAGGTCCCTGTTCCTTTCAGGAAACGCTTGAGCAGCCGGACCTCGTCTTTCATTGGGCCGCTCATGTGCTCTCGCACGTACTCGAAGTGGAAGGGGGTCCGGTCCACCGCGGTCATCCGGGCCGAGGCACGGTCCAGTTCATAGCAAGGGACGACGTCGGTCTCGAGTCCTTGGTAGACTCCGCGCGTATAGGGGTGCTCCGCGTATCGGAGGGTGGGGTTATCGAGGACATGACCCAGCCGGAGCCCCCACCGCTCCAGGTCTTCTCGGGAGG
>JAZFPV010000008.1:0-9757 GCA_036444795.1 Thermoplasmata archaeon | reverse complement strand
GAGCAAGAGGGCCTGGTTCGACCCTCTCAAGAGGGGGCCCGCGCGACCGCAAGGGCCAATGGCTTCCGAGGAAAGCTGAAATCTCTCCTCGGGGAGATGCGCCAGACGGTAGATGACCTGTCAAACTCCCTCTCCAACTGAGTAGCCAATCTTTTTGAGGCGCCTGGCGCATGGGTCGCCTGGGCCGCGGTAGCTTAGTCTGGTAGAGCCCTCGGCTGTTAACCTTGGCAGACACCGGGTGGTCGCCGGTTCGAATCCGGTCCGCGGCGTATTACAAACGGTTCAGGGCCGATAGGCCCTCATCTCAGCTCCAAACCCCATTTCACGCCTGAGAAGCCCTCATCCCGAAAACGCGTTCGTCCAAGAGGCTGGGGGGGATCCTTAACGTTCGTCCGAACTAGGGTTGCGTAGCTCGCCATCAGAAAAGGCCGCATTACTGCAACGTTCCCGCCGCCAGGACGCCGTTGGAGTCAGTCAACTGGTAGGTCGAACCCGCCCCGTACACTGACACGGTAAGCAGGATCCTGTCTCCAGCCGAGATGGTGCTTCCACCCGAGATCGGCGAGTACGTTTCGGCGACCCCGCCGAGAGCGTTCAGCGAGGTGGCGACGAGCACAGTCGCCCCGCCCGCGTCCGCGATTGACAACGAGACCGTGGTGTTGAGCTTCCCTCCGGGAACGCTCGCAAAGGTCAGCACCCAGTTCAGCCCGTTGGTGCTCTGGCGTACGGAGACCCCAATGGCGCTAGGCGCAGCTCCAGGACCGGTGACCAGCCCGGAGACCATCACATACAAGACGGCAGCCAGGACGACGGTGATCGCGACCATGAGGATGGTTGCGATGACCGGCGATACGGCCTTCCGATCCCTTCGGATCGCCCCAATTGATCTCAGGTTTTGTCCTCCCGTAGGTTTTCCTACAGGGTACAAGGTCTGAAAGTTGAGGCATAAAGGCTTCCTCCCCATTCTCAGCCGCGACAACGCCCCTACATGCAGGTTCGTGGGCTAGCCTATGACCTATAAGGTGTCAAACGTCGTTGCGGACGCGGGTGGGCCCGTAGCTTAGCCTGGCCAGAGCGCCTGGCTCATAACCAGGTGGTCGCTGGTTCAAAAGGGATGACCCTTGGAAATCCGGCCGGGCCCATCCTTCCGTTCCATGCTCCCAGGCCCGGATGATAGTCACGCAAAGCCCGACTCGACGGATTTCCACTTCCGCCAGGACGGACCTGGGTCTTTGTGGAGTGTCTTGCGCGACAATGCAGGATCCTGTTCCTCTCCTTCCCGGCGTCGTTCGTCTTCATGCCGTTGATGGGGGGGATGCGCCCTTGGGATTCTCATCGTCAGATCGCGTTTGTTGCCCCATGGTGGCCATCGACGCCGTTTCCAAGGGACGGTATCGGTCCCGATAATGGGCTTTGCTAGGCTTAAGAAGGGCGAAATCGTAGCAAGGCATGTTCGATGGCGGTCGCCCAAGATCCCCGCATTGTAGAGGCGCTAGAGGAGCTCGGGATTCGAGAACTCACACAGCCGCAGGTCCAGGCGGCCCCCTCCATCCGAGACGGGAAGCATGTCTTGCTGATTGCCCCCACGGGGATCGGGAAGACCGAGGCCGTGATGATCCCCATCCTCGAGGCCCTCCTCGCCGACCGGCCAGACCGAATCGCGTGCCTCTACATCACCCCGCTTCGCGCGCTGAATCGCGACATGCTCCGACGGATGGAGTTTTTCGGCGAATATCTGGGCATCGACGTCGCCGTGCGCCATGGAGACACGACCAAGGCAGAACGCGCCCGCCAGAGCCGCGCCCCGCCGGAGATTCTGATTACGACTCCCGAGACACTTCAGATCATGTTCACGGGACATCGCCTCCGGGAGCACCTCCGGCAGGTCCGGTGGGTCGTGGTGGACGAGATTCATGAGCTGGCGGGGGACGAGCGCGGGGCGCAGTTGGCCGTGGCCCTCGAACGCTTGACCCGCCTCACGGAGACCGAATTTCAGCGAATCGGCCTCTCCGCGACGGTGGGGAGCCCCGAACGGGTCGGCCAGTTCCTCGGGGGGGTCGGCCGTGAGGTCCAAGTCGTGGACGTCCGCACAGCGAAAGAGATGGAAATCGCGGTGGAGCTTCCCCCCGTCGGGGCTCCGGAGGAGGCACTGGCAGAGCAACTCACGATTGGACGCCGACAGGCCGCGGTCTTGCGGCGAACGCGCTCCCTGTTTGAGGCACATCGGAGTACGCTCTTCTTCGTCAACTCCCGCGACGCCGCGGAGTTCCTGTCCTCCCGCTTCCGGCAGTGGGAGGAGGACTTGCCCGTCGGGGTCCACCACGGGTCCCTCTCCAAACAGGCGCGTGTCGAGGCGGAGGAACGATTCAAGAATGAGACATTGAAGGCCCTGATCAGCACCTCCTCGATGGAACTCGGCATCGACGTGGGCGCGACGGACCTGGTCCTCCAGTACAACTCGCCCCGCCAGGTCACCCGACTCGTCCAACGGGTCGGCCGTTCGGGGCACGGGGTTGGTCGCACCTCCAAGGGGATCCTGGTGGCTTCCAACGAGGAGGAGCTCGCCGAATCCGCCGTCATCGCGCGCCGTGCAGCCGCCGAAGACTTGGAGGTGTATCGGGTCCGGGAAAACCCCCTGAATGTCCTTGCCAACCAGGTGATGGCCCATCTCATGACCGAGGGTCGGGGGGACGCCCGTGAGTTCTACGAACTCGTGCGTAGGGCCGACCCCTTCCGGAACCTCGCGTGGGCCGACTTCGAGGGGATCCTCAAGCAACTTACGGACCTGCGCTTGATTCGTTACCGTGACCCCTCCTTCTACAAGGCCTTCCAGACCCTCTCGTACTTCTACGAGAACATCTCGATGATCCCGGACGAGACGAACTACCGCGTCCAGGACGTCTCGAGCCGCCACTACGTTGGGACCTTGGACGAGGCCTTCGTCGCCGGCCAACTCCACGTGGGGAGCCCCTTCATCATGAAGGGCCAATCCTGGCAGGTCATCGACATCGGGGAGGACGGGATCATGGTCCACCCTGCCAAGGAGATGGGGGGCATCCCGAGTTGGGTCGGAGAGGAGATTCCCGTCCCCTTCGAGGTTGCCCAGGAGGTCGGGAGGCTACGGGCCGAGGGAACGCTGGATGACTATCCCGTCAACGAGGACGGGAAGGATGCCTTCCGAACCTACATCCAACGCCAGGCCCCCGAACTCGTCCCCACGGATCGACTTCTCACGGTCGAGCAGGGGGAAGAGCTCGTGGTGGTGAACGCCGCCTTCGGAAGCAAGGTCAACGAGACCCTTGGCCACCTCCTCTCGGCCCTCCTCTCGGCCCGCCTCGGCCAGTCCGTCGGCATGCGCACCGATCCCTATCGGGTCCTCTTCCAGGTGCCCGCCAAGGTCCGGGCTCAGGACGTGGCAGATCTCCTCCGCGGCATCGACCCCGCCACGGTGGAGGCGACGCTCCGGATCTCCCTCCGTCAATCCTCCCTCATCCGCTGGGTCTTCGTGCAGGTCGCAAAGAAGTTCGGCGCCATGCGCAGGGAGGTCAACTACCGGAATGTCAACGTGGGCCGCGTCATGAAGGCCTTCGATGACACCCCCCTGATGGAGGAGGTGGTCGAGAAGCTCATCTGGGAGCACCTGGACGTGCGCCGGACGGAGGACGTGATCCGAGGCCTCCAGGACGGATCCCTACGTCTGGAGGTGGGACGCCTGTCGCGGATCGGACGCCTCGGGGCGGAACGGGCCCTCGAGCTCCTCCTCCCGCCACGACCCGATCATCACACCCTGAAGCTCCTCAAGAAGCGGTTGGAGGACCAACGGGCCCTCCTCGCGTGCCTCTCGTGCAAACGGGCCCGCACGGAGAAGGTCGGGCAGGTGGAGGACCCGGTCAGGTGCCCGTCATGCGATTCCGTCATGCAAGCGGCGCTCCGGCCTTGGCAGCGGGATCGGGCGGCCCTCCTGCGTAAGAAGAAGCCGACGGCGGAGGAGAGGCGGGAAATCAAGCGTCTCTACACGAACGCGAGTCTCGTCATGGCCCATGGCCGCAAGGCCGTCATGGCCCTCGTGGCCCGCGGAGTGGGACCGGACGTCGCGGGACGGATCCTCCGCGGGTTCCATCACGATGAGGACGAGTTCCTCCACGAAATCCTGGCGGCAGAGATCAACTACGCTAGGACGAAGCGTTTCTGGGACTAGATAGGGCCCTCTTCGTTGAGGGTCTCGATCTTGAAGAGCACGCTCATCCCGTGGAGGGCGGCCTGGACCCGGTCGGCCAGCCAGAGGGCATCATCCACCTTGGCGCTCCGGTCCCATCGATAGATGAAATCGTAGTTGCCCTTGGTGGGCTCAAAGCCCAAGGATTGGAGGGTGGTGGCGACCTCGGAGGGACGCGCACCCTCGGTGGAGAAGGTGACGGTGAGGTAGCTCTCCATGGGCAAAACACAAACCTGGAGTCGCGTAATAAAGGTTCGGTCAGGGGCTGCGAGGCCCCTGCCATCCCGTGGCCACGAGGTAGATTTCGGCACTCCCCCGGGGTGAGGCTGGGGGGGTGAACCCCTTGCTCCGTGTAAAGTGACTCTGGACCTTGCGCTTAAAGGGAGGGTACATATCTCCCTGAAAGATCTTGGTCACGAAACATCCCCGTTTGCGGAGGGTCCGAAGCGCGACGATGAACCCTCGCTCTGCGAGGTCGATCGACCTCGCCTGGTCCAGACTTCGGTTGCCACTCAGGTGAGGTGCCATGTCCGAGAGGACCGCGTCCGCGCCTGTCTTCATGTTCTCCTCGATCGTGGCCAGAGCAGACGCGTCCTCGAGGTCGACCTGGACGAAGGTGACTCCTTCGACCGGTTCCATGAAGGTCTTATCGACCGCCAGGACGCGACCCGCCCCCAGCTTCTTCGCGACCTGCGACCATCCGCCCGGCGTCGCCCCGAGATCGATCACGGAATTCCCGCGTCGAATGACTAGGAATCGCTCCTGAATCTGGAAGAGCTTGTAGGCCGCCCGACTCCGATACCCGCTTTCCTTCGCCTTTCGATAGTAGGGGTCCCGCTTCCGGTCCTTCACCCAGGCCTTGCCCACGATCGATAGGACCGGGTGGGCTCGCTTAAGGATTGGGTGGCCGCCAAAGCTTAATCGAAGGCAATCCCTCCTCCTGGTGTGAAGCCTCGCACGTACCGGGAGGCCGGCGTCGACATCGAGCGAGAGGGGGCCTCCATCGCCGCACTGGTATCGCAGCTGGCCTATGCTCGCACGGGCCTCGGGGCTCCGTTCGGGCCGTCGGGTTACTTCACTTCCCTCCTTGACTTCGGGGATTGGGCGTTGACGCTCAACACGGATGGCGTCGGCACCAAACTTTTGGTGGCCCGGGACTTGGGCCGATGGGACACCGTCGGCATCGACTGCGTGGCGATGAGCGTGAACGACTGTCTCTGCGTTGGCGCCGAGCCCCTCGCATTCGTGGATTACTTCGCCGTAGGGCAATACAATGACTCCGTGGCCCGGGAGGTGGGCCGAGGCCTCAACCGGGGGGCCGAACTGGCCGATGTAACCGTCGTCGGAGGGGAGTTCTCGACCGTTCCCGAAATCGTGCGCGATTTCGACTTGGTCGGAGCCTGCGTCGGGAGCGTGCGGAAGGAGGACGTCGTCGACGGGACGGCCGTGAAGCCGGGCCAGGTGATTGTGGGACTCCGGAGCAGCGGGCTCCATTCAAATGGCTACACCCTCGCGCGCAAGCTCTTGGAGACCGAAGGGGTCTTGCTGGCGGACCCCGTTCCTGGTTCGTCCGAAAGCTACGGTGAGGGACTCTTACGGCCGACGGAGATCTACGTCCGCGAGGTCCGTCGCCTCCTCCGCGCGGTTCGCGTCAGTGGGATGGCCCACATCACGGGCGGCGGTCTCCTGAACCTGGGCCGGATCCGGTCGGATGTCGCCTACCAGATCGAGAATCCCTTTCCCCCGCAACCGATCTTCCGCGCCCTGCAAGACCTGGGGGCTCTCGCGGACGAGGAGATGTTCCGCACCTTCAACATGGGACAGGGGTTTGCCTTGATCCTTGACGAGCCGGAGGCCGATGAGGCCTTGAACCTGCTCCGGGAGGGCGGGGAGGCTCAGATTATCGGTCACGTCACGGAAGGGCGCGGCGTCCATCTCTCCGAGGCCGACCTCACGCTGTGACCGCTGCGACACGAATAAATAGCGTCCTGGTCGTGCGACATTGCCGTCAAGATGACCGAAGACGCCTCTCGTGAAACCTCGGCCAAGGCCTATCGCCGGTGGTGGGAACGGGTCTATCGAGCGGGCGATGGCGCAGCCGGAGGCGAACGCCGCACGGATTCCCACCTGGAGGTGCGGCCCGCCTACGGGCCCCACGACCTGGAGGCCTCAGACCAGACGGAGAGGCTCGGTTTCCCCGGTCGGCCTCCCTTCACCCGGGGCATCTACCCGACCATGTACCGGGGCCGCCTTTGGACGATGCGTCAGTATGCGGGGTTCGGGACGGCGGAAAAGACGAACGAGCGGTTTCGGTATCTCCTCGCCCAGGGACAGACGGGGCTGAGTGCCGCCTTCGACCTCCCCACCCAGATGGGGTACGACCCGGATCACACGATGTCCCGAGGGGAGGTCGGCCGGGTGGGGGTCTCCATTTCCACCGGAAGAGACATGGCCGCCCTCCTCCGCGGACTCCCCCTGGACCAGGTGAGCACGAGCATGACGATCAACGCGACGGCCATGATCCTCCTCGCGCTGTACGCGACCGTGGCCGCGGGCGAAGGGGTGCCGCCACGCGGGCTTCGGGGGACCGTACAGAATGACATCCTCAAGGAGTACGCGGCCCGAGGGACCTACATCTATCCTATCGAACCCGCGATGAAACTTGCCACGGACCTCATCGAGTGGAGCGCAACCGAGATGCCCCGTTGGAATTCCATCAGCATCAGCGGCTACCACATGCGCGAGGCGGGCTGCAACGCCGTCCAGGAGGTTGCCTTCACCCTCGCCAACGGCATCGCGTACGCGAAGCGGCTCGTGGGGAGAGGACTCGAGGTGGACGCGTTCGCCCCTCGCCTGAGCTTCTTCTTCGCGGCGCAGATGGACATCCTGGAGGAAATCGCCAAGTTTCGGGCGGCCCGCCGGATGTGGGGGCGGATCATGACGGACCAGTTCGGGGCAAGGGAGGTACGTTCTCGCCTCCTCCGATTCCACACCCAGACGGCGGGGGCTGCGTTGACGGCTCAGCAGCCCCATTTGAATGTGGTGCGGGCCACCCTCCAGGCCCTCTCCGCCGTCCTGGGCGGGACCCAGTCCCTCCATGTCAACGCGATGGACGAGGCCCTCGGCCTGCCCACCGAAGGCTCCGCTCGCCTCGCGCTCCGGACCCAGCAGATTCTCGCCCACGAGAGCGGGGTGGGGAACACGGTCGATCCCGTAGCCGGTTCGTACTACATCGAGGCCCTGACGGACGAAATTGAGTCGCAGGCGGTCCGGTACCTGGAGCGGATTGAGCAGCTGGGGGGGATGGAGCGGGCCCTGGAGCGTGGATTCGTTCAGAAGGAGATTGCGTCGGAGGCCTTCCGGTTCCAGCAGGAGGTCGAGGCGGAGGAGCGGCTGATCGTCGGGGTCAACGCCTACGTAGAGGAGGAGCCGTCTCCTGTGGAGATCACCCGTATCGACCCCGCCCTGGAGGCGACTCAGAAGGAGGGAATCCGTCGCTTCCGGGAGGACCGAGACCAGACGGCCACGGAGAAGGCCCTCGCCCGGTTGCAGGAGGCCGCGGAGGAAGAGGAAAACCTCATGCCCGCCGTCCTCGAGGCCATGAAGCGGGACGCAACCCTGGGCGAAGTGAGCGACGCCCTGCGCGCCGTCTACGGCACCTTCCGGCCTCTCCGGGAGTTCTGATGCACGTCAAACGGGTGGACCACATCGGTGTCGCCGTGTCGAACCTGGCGGAGGCCATCGAGGCATATGAAGCGCTGGGACTCGAGGCCTCCTCGGTCGAGCAGATCCCCTCGGAGTCAGTCAACGTGGCCCTCTTCCCGATAGGGGAGACACGAATCGAACTCCTCGAACCCTCCCAGACGGACAGCGTCATCGACCGCTTCCTCCAGAAGCACGGCGAAGGGATCCACCACATCGCCTTGGAGGTGGAGAATCTCGAGGAAGCTTCGCGCACGCTGCTGGCCGCAGGCGTCCGGCTCGTGTACGATAGTCCCCATGTCGGGGAGGGGGGATCGAGGATTAATTTCGTCCATCCGTCGTCGACCCGTGGAGTCCTAATCGAACTCCGAGAGGGTGCGTGAGCACCGCCTCACGTTTTTATAATTGGCAACAGTAGGCTGTTCATGGCCGTGGGAGTGGGAGCCTACCTGGCCCTCGGTTCTGCCATTGTTGCGGGACTGTTCGCCGTCCTCGTTCTCCGGCAGTTCGCGGCGAAGCGGAAGATTTTCCAGCTGGTGTGGGGCATCGGTCTGGCCCTCTTCACCCTCGCCTCTCTCTTAGAATTCATCTCCGAACTCGTGGGATGGAGCGTTCCCCTCTACCGGGCCTACTTCTCGCTGCACCCCACCCTCGTGGCCGTGTTGGGTCTCGGGACCGTTTATCTCCTCGCCGACAAGCGCGTCGGTCACGCGTTCCTCATTTACATCGTGGGGACCCTTGCCCTCCTTCTTGCCTTCACCTTGACCGTCCCCGTTGATGAGAGCGCGTTTCTCCCCGGCCGCGTAGTCGGAGGCGCCGCCATGCCAGACGCCGTTCGGAACCTGTCCCTGTTGTTCACCCTCCCAGGGGCCGTCGCCCTCATCGTGGGCGCCCTCTACTCCTGGTACCGGACCCGTTGGTCCTACAATCTCCTCATCGCCGCGGGCGCAGGGCTCATGTCCCTGGGCGGTACCCTGACACGGCTGGGGCAGGCGGAACTCCTCTACATCTTCCTCCTCGTGGGGATCGCCATCATGTTTGTGGGATTCCTGCGGAGTCTCGAAGTATCCCGCGCCCCGAGGCCCGAACCGGTGGCGACCGCGCAATAGGCGAGGCGGTTCGCCGTGGCTGGCCGGCTCATTCGTCGGAAGGTAGTCGATTCGACCAACGAGGAGGCCAAGGCCTTGATCGCTGAGGGGGCCGAGCCTTGGACCGTCATTGTTGCCGAAAAACAGGTCGCGGGCAAGGGGCGGTTCGGGCGCGGTTGGGCCTCGCCCCGTGGCGGCCTCTACCTCTCCGTGATCCTGCGGGAGGAAATAGGGCGGACTCCCCTGCTCTCGATGGCCGCATCCCTCGCGGTGGTTGACGCCCTCGAGAGCTGGAACCTCCCCGTCGCCGTAAAATGGCCCAACGACGTCCAGGTGGGTGGCGCCAAGGTGGCGGGCATCCTGGTGGAGGGTCTCGTTGCTGGGGAGGAGTATTGGGTCGTCGTTGGGATTGGCGTGAACTCGGATGTCCCCATGGACAGGCTTCCGCCTCGCCTGAAGACCCCAGCGACGACTCTCCGGCACGAGGCCCGTGCGCCTGTGGACAACGACGAGCTCCTCCACCGCCTCCTCGCAACACTCCGCGTCCGGTTTGGAAGCCTGGAGGACCCCGCGGATTTGATCCAAGCGTATCGAGAGCGATGTACAACCCTCGGTCGGGACGTCGTGATCCAGATGAAAGAAGGGACGTTGGAGGGCCGGGCGGTCAGCGTCACCGAATCCGGCGCCCTTGTCATCCGGCGGCCGTCGGGAGAAGAGGTTGAGGTCACCGAGGGCACGGTGCGAGAGCCAA
>JAZFPV010000007.1:0-4983 GCA_036444795.1 Thermoplasmata archaeon | reverse complement strand
CTGGAACTGGCCCGATCGAGACGAACCCGAAGAGCCTCCGTGCGACGGCGAGGTGGTGCCCCTCGTTCGGGACGAGGAAGGCCGTCTCGCGGTCGTCCGACATCGCGCGGGGACCCGGGATTTCGTTCTCCCCACCGGCCGGATCCAACCCGGAGAGGGGATCGAGGCGGCCGCCGTCCGGGAGGCCTTGGACGAGACCGGCTTTCACGTGGCCATCGACGAGGTGCCCGCCCTCCATCGCGTTCGAATCCGCTATCGCAACGCCGAATGGGAGCGTTGGTTCTTTCTCGTGCTTTGCCGCGTGCTCCGCGCGGGGGATGGTCCACAGGACACCGAAGAGATTGAGGCCGTGAAGTTCGTCCAGCTCCCCGGCGAGATGCCGATCGAGTGGGCCCAGGCGGAGTGGCCGATGTGGGTCCTCAAAGACGCCAGCCTTCTCCACCCTCACGCCTTCCTGGTCGGGAAGGCGTCCTCAGACTAGGAGTCTACGAGGGTCTATCGGCCATCTGCCGCACTACCTCGAACCCGCACCGCATCTCCGATGGCTCGTTGCGCGAGAGGGGTCAGGTCCATCTTCTTGAGGTTCGCAAGCGGGACCCACTCGGCCGCGGAGGCATCGGTGCCCGATCGGAGCTCACCTCCCACGAGCCGGCACAGGAAATCCACCAGGACGTAATGGAAGCGAACTTCCCCGTCCGCCTCCACGATACTATCGTAAGCGCCCACGAGCTCGACGGGCCGAACATCCAATCCTGTCTCCTCTCGGACCTCCCGCACCACCGCCTCGTGCATCGTCTCTCCCACCTCGACTGCCCCACCTGGAAAGCTCCACCGACCTTCATACGGCGGCACCTTTCGTCGAACCAGGAGAACCTCCTCCCGCTCGAGGACCACGCCGGACACCGCGGGGACGGGGCGTGAGGGAAAGGCCCGGGTCACCCTGCCCGCCCAGTATAGTCCGTAAGGCGGCGCTGGCGCAAGGCGAAGGAGATCACGGCACTCTGTCGAACCCACTCCTCCAGTGAAATGTCGAACCGGGAGCCTACATAGGACAAGGCTTGGTTGAGGTCGGAGAAGCTCATGTAGGGATGATGCAGGGCGCGGCGCACGTTCTCCCGGACGTTCCAGACGCCCAAGGGAAGGAGATGCCCAGGATGGGTCTCCCGGAGGACGACCGCCGTCGCCTGCCGACCCTCTCGGGCCAGCGCCTCTGCGACGGCGAACCGGGCGGCGTAGTAACAGCCACGGATGGACGCGTAGGCCTTCCGTCCCTGGTATCCTTCGCTGTCCCCGATCATGGCGATCTCCCGAACGGAAGGGTTCCAGGTGGTTCGCGGAAACCATGCCTCCAAGAGCTCATAGCTCCAGACCCGGGGGAGCAGAAGAACGAGGAAGCGGTTATCCAGACGCACTGACTCGTACACACGAAAGTCGTCAATGAGGGGGAAGGCGCGGACATCCTCCAGCAGGCGACGCCCTACCGTGTCATCGACGGCGGTTATGCTCCACCGCGTGGGAACGAGCTTCCGCCCATCCTGCAACCCGAGTACGCCTGCACTGAGGGCACGCATGATACGGGAGACCTCCACCCCTTCGCCATACAGTCTCACGATGGCGGATCCTGCCGTCAGGTCTCCGTCCCCCCAGACCCTCTCCAGTCGTGCATCCGTCTTGACATTGCCCGTGCCCATCTGGAGCAACGGCGCCGAGGGGCCGAACGGCTGGGATATGCGATCGGAGGACATGCCCCCACGAGGTGAGCGGGAAAACGCCAGCTCCATGTCGGCAGGACGGGAGGCGAGAGCCAGCTCCTGAAGCTGATTCAAGAATCGTCCGCCGCCCCCGCCGACGTCCACGGCCATTCGTCGCATCCCTCGGACCAAGCTGGACCGAAAGGCGATGATTTCGGGGAGATCGAAATCAAGCCAGGCCTCGGGGAGGTCGAGCAGGGTCGTGTCCCCGTGAAAGGGCGGCAGGAGGGGGCCGACGTTCACCTTCGGATAACCCTGGCGCCCGATGAAGACCCCGGGGGGGGAGGTTCCGGAAAGGGAGCGGGACGCGGGCGGGGTCCAGGGCTCGCCTTTCGCCTGAAAGGGTACCGGGACGCGCGAAAGGCGGGCGGAGGCGGCCTTGCCCGAGAGGCGGCGGATTGGCAGTTCCACGAATGCCGGTGCGGTTGCAGGCTCTTATACGGAACGGGGGGAGGTGTCCGAAAGTGCCCTCGGCGGCTACCGAGACACGAACATGTGATACTTCTGAGCCGGATCCGCCAGCTCCATCTCGATGCGCTTGGCCAAGAGGCGTGCCGGATGGTGGAGGCTAGGTACCCGTGTGGAAAGGTCTTCGAAGCTGGTGAAAGGGCCCGCCTTCCTCTCTTCGAGAATCCCCGACATCGTCTTCTTTCCGAGCCCGGGGATGAGTTCGAGCATGTGGAACCGCGTCGTAATGGCCTGCGCCTCGTTGTAGAATCGCAGGTACCGCTCCTGGTGCTCCTCGACGATCTCCTCCAGCACGAAGGGGAGCTCGTTCTGCGCGGCCACCGTGAGCTCCTCGTATCCGATCCGTCGTTTCACGTGCTGAACCTTCTCCCGGAGATCGAGATCCTTCCCGATGTACAACCGCTCCCCGATGACCATTTCGGTTCCCTCCCCAGGCACCAGCTCGAAGAGCTTGAACTCGTCCTCCCCGAGTCCGTAGGCCACGGCCTCGCGTCGATGGCGAGGGCCCTCGGGATGGCCTTGGGGCAAATAATCGATGACGCGGGCGTAATCCTCCAAAGGACCCCCTCAAAGGTACTTTTGCACGAGACTCAGCACGCGGTCGATGTCCTCTTGTGTGAGGCTGAACCGTTCTTTGGAGAAGATGGCTCGGACCTCTTCGGGCTCCGTAGGCATGAGGTCCGCCACCTTCACCGCGTTAGGGGGGGACATGAACTCCAGTTCCAAGAGGCTCTGAACCAGTTTCCTGGCCTTCTTCGGCGGGACGCGGGCGAAGGCCTCGGCATGTTGAAGCGCGTACCCCTGCTCCGGGGAGAGTTCCCCGCGATCATCCCTCTCCTTCTCCAGGAGCTCCCTGACCTCCGCCAGGGTCAAAAAGTCCTCCATGGACTACCCCAGCTTGCGCAGGTGCTCGGGAGTCGCGATCACCCGTTTGATGAGGCCCCCTTGGCGAACGGCCACAACGTACGCGCGACCGCGACGTTCTTCCACGGTCCCCGTGAGGCCGTGGTAGCGCCGGTTGGGCTGGCCCTTGTGGACACTGGGATCGATGACGATGGCCGCCTTCTCGCCGACCTCGAAGGGTGTGAAGAAGTGCGTCACGGGAGGGAGCCCCCTGTCTCTAGGTCGTTTCCGGAACTTGCTTCGCGTCCGGCGGCGGGGGCCCTTCGAGGCTTTCACCATATGCTTCCTCGTCGTGCACTTCGAGAACGTCCAGTCGCTCCACGTAGGCCTCCGTCCCCAGCAGCGCCGCCAGGCTGGGACGTGTCCGACCCTCGTCTCCATGGATCAGTTCCTTGATGTAGGTCCCGGCCTCGGCCCGGATCCGCAACTCGACCTCCGTGCCGTGGGCCCGTAGGACCTCGGCGTCCACAACCCGTTTGACACGCTCCCGGTCGGCCCGACGGTGGGAGACCCTGGCGGGAGTCCTCTGGACGATCTTCTTGTCCTTCAATGCGGCCACCGCTTCTTGAACCTTTGCTAGGCTCGCGGTCGTGCCCAATCGGACCTGGACACGGTAGGACTTCTCGGAGCGGAGGGCCTTGATGGCCACGACCTCCTCCTTGGAGGAGGGCCGCAGTCCCGCGACGTGGACTTGGCCCCCTCGATTCACCTCGTTCGCCACGGCCTCGTAGTCGAGACTTCGACGGCGAGGGCGTTGAATCTCGAAGACAAACGGTCGCCCCCGGCCGAGCATCCGCGCATCGATGTCCTCCCGGCCCATGCCGTGGAACCTGTGACCCTCGCCTTCGAGCTGGGGCATAACCGCGGCGGCGATCACCTCCTCGACGCTCGTCTCATAGCGCGTCCCGCGATACTCGCAGGTTGCGCACCCCACGCCTCGACATTCGCTACACGGCCACCTCGTCTGGGGCATGGGTGCCAACTTGCGGTAGCGTCCGTAGAAATGAAGGGGAGCAACTTGGAGGTCGACATGGTCCATCATCGTGTCGACCACCGCGGTCACGGTGGGCCGCTGGAACTCCACGACCTGGCTGAAGCGGGCCTCCAAGCGCTTCCCCACCTCCCGGTTGATCTCGGCCTTGATGGGTTCATAGGTGTCGAGACCCAGGTCCGTCCACAGAATCTCCTCCCGGTTCAGGACATCCGGGTCCACGCGCGAGCCCACGAGGAAGCTCTCAAACTCCCAACCTTCCAAGGCCGCCGCGACGAGATCGGCAAATCTGGGAATTTCCTCCATAAGGCCCTCGCAAAGCCAACAAGGGCCGGAGCTGTCTAGCCCCAGGCTCGCCAAGGCTCGACGCCCCCGCTCCCGGTTCGTCATGCCCGTGTCTACCTTCGCAAAGAGTCGCCCGAGACAGGAGGGACAAAGGGGGGTCTTGGCGAACCCTCGACGTACCCTCGCCGCTACGTCCGACGGCGGAATTGGGAGAGGCACGGCTGAACCAGCCCGAACATGACCATAAAACTTCCCGGAGGCCTCCGCCTAACGTGTGAGGAAGATCTCGATACTGGACACGTTGGCGGTGCGGCCGTCGTCGCCGGTGAGCTTCTCTGTAGAGATCTCGATGCCCTTGACCTTGGTGTCCGGGATGAACCGGTGCCGTACGATCTCTGCGATGTCCACGGCCCGACTGATGGTCTTGCCCCGAGCCTTGATGGCGACCACTTCGGAGCCGCTGTTGAACTGGGTCACGACCGCCAGGACGTAGTTCATGGTGGGTTTCTTGCCGATGTAAACGATGTTGTCCTCTGCCATCTCTAGCTCCCCAGGCCGATGGGACGCTTACAATGGCCAAAAACC
>JAZFPV010000006.1:0-2549 GCA_036444795.1 Thermoplasmata archaeon | reverse complement strand
CGCATGGGTTTCCAACCCAGGGTCCTGAGGGCGTCCACGGAAAGCCCGTCCGGTGGCGTGCGACCCTTAAGTAGCCCTCACGACTGCGTCCCGGTGTGGCCCAAATCGTCGAATGCGTGCCCAACTTCAGCGAGGGGAGACGCTCTGAGGTGGTCCAGGCCATTGCGGAGGCCGTCGAAGGAGTGGAGGGAGTCCGCCTTTTGGGCGAGGAGATGGACCGCGACCACAACCGGGCCGTCTTGACCTTCGTGGGCGAACCGGATCCTGTTGTCGAGGCCGCCTTTCGGGCCGTCGCCCGAGCGGTGGAACTCATCGACCTGACCAAACACCAAGGAGAGCACCCTCGCATCGGTGCGACCGACGTGGTCCCCTTCGTCCCCATCGCCAACATCACGATGGAGGAATGCGTGAACCTAGCTCGCGCGTTGGGTCGACGGATCTGGGAGGAGCTCCGTGTCCCCGTCTACTTCTACGCGGAGGCGGCCCTACGAGACGACCGCCGTCTCCTTCCCCAGATCCGGCAGGGCGAATTCGAGGGGCTGCGCGAGACGATGGGGAAGGACCCGGACCGAGACCCGGATGTGGGGGATCCGGAGATCCACCCCACGGCGGGGGCCACCGCCGTCGGGGCTCGGGGTCCCCTCATCGCCTACAACGTGAACCTGGCCACGGATGATTTGGGCCTGGCCCAGACGATCGCCAAGAGGGTCCGCGCAAGCAGCGGAGGGTTCCCCGAGATTCAGGCCAAGGGCTTCGCCCTGGCGGACCGAGGGCAAGTTCAGGTTTCCATGAACGTCATGAACTTCCGAGTGACCTCGATACCCACCGTCTTCGAGGCCATCCAGAAGGAGACCGAAGCAGCCGGCGTCCCGATCGTGGGGAGCGAGATTGTCGGCCTCGTTCCCCTGGAGGCCCTCCTCGACGCCGCGGAGGCGTATCTAGGATTGGAAGACTTTCATCGCGACCAGATTCTGGACATGAGACTATGGGAGTAGACCTTGATCGTTCAGTGCACACCTTCCTGAAGGATCTGGCATCACGGAGACCCACGCCGGGCGGGGGGAGCGCAGCGGCTCTCGTGGGATCCGTAGCCGGGGCTCTGGGTTCGATGGTCTGTCGGTTGACCGTCGGGAAGAAAGGGTACGAGGAGGTCGAGGAGGCATTCCGAGGCTACTCGAGGGAACTGCGAACGCCGAGACAACGTTTGAGGGCCCTCGTGGGAGAGGACGCGGAGGCCTTCGAGGCCGTCATGGCCGGTCTACGCATGGACCCTTCGACCGCCGACGAGAAAGAGAGGCGGACCACCACGATTCAGGCCGCGCTGAAGCACGCAGCGGAAGTGCCCTGGGAGACCGCCCTCCACTGCGCCGACATCCTCCGACTCCTCCGGTCGATGTCCGAGGGGGCTAACAAGAACGCCGTCTCCGACGTTGGGGTGGCTGCTCACGTGGGCTTAGCGGCCCTCCAATCAGCGTTCCTTAACGTGGAAATCAACCTTGCATCCATCTCGGACGCCCCCTTTGTGGGAGCGCTTCGTTCGAAGGTTGAGGGCCTAAGACGGCGGGCTGTCGAGGATCACGAAGCGACCGTTGCGATTGTCGAAAGGCGACTGGGCTAGCCCCTCCCCCGTCTCCAGGGCCGGAACCCTTTATTCCGCTCGGGCGATGGTCCTCCCTGTTCGCATGGCTCGTGTGAAAGCCGCCCGCGGCACCAAGCTTCGCGCTCGAGGGTGGCGACAGGAAGCCCTCCTTCGGATGATGGAGAACAACCTCGAGAACGCGGAGCGGCCAGACGACCTCATTGTCTACGGCGGCACGGGACGGGTGGCCCGGAACTGGGATGCCTACGAGGCCATCCATCGTCTCTTGCGGGAATTACACGAGGACGAGACCCTCCTTGTCCAATCTGGGAAGCCCGTGGGGGTGTTCCGAACCCACACCCGGGCCCCGCGGGTCCTGATCGCCAATACCAACCTCGTCCCCCACTGGGCGACCTGGGACCACTTCTGGGAGCTCGAAGCCCTCGGGTTGATGATGTTCGGGCAGATGACCGCGGGCTCGTGGGCCTACATCGGGACCCAGGGCATCATCCAGGGGACCTACGAGACCTTCGCCGCGAGCGCTCGTCAGGACTTCGACGGCAGCCTCGAAGGGCGAACCGTCCTGACCGGAGGCCTGGGGGGCATGGGAGGGGCCCAGCCCCTCGCGGTGACGATGAACGGAGGCGTGTGCCTCGCCGTCGAGGTCGACGAGGACCGTGCGCGTCGGCGCCTGGATGCGGGCTTCTGCGATCGGATAACCCACGATTTGGACGAGGCTCTTGTCATCGTCAAGAATGCAGCGGAAGGACGGGAACCCGTCTCGGTGGCCTTGATCGGCAACTGCGCCGAGGTGCATCCCGAACTCGTGCGCCGCGGCTTCCACCCTGACGTCGTCACCGACCAAACCTCGGCCCATGATCCACTCGAGGGGTACATCCCCGCCGGCCTGAGCCTGAAGGAGGCGGCCGACCTCCGCCACTCCGACCCCGATGAGTACCTTCGTCAGTCC
>JAZFPV010000005.1:0-12137 GCA_036444795.1 Thermoplasmata archaeon | reverse complement strand
TGGCGTCCCTCCTCGACCAGGCGAAGACCGAATTGGAACTCCTCGGCGTAGACCTGGCCGTTCCCAAGATTCCGATCCCCCGTGTCACCTACCAAAGGGCGAGGGAGATCCTGGCCGAGGAGGGAGTCCAGGTTCCGGACGGGAAGGACCTAGATACCGAGGCTGAGAAGGCCTTGGGCAAGGCCATGACGCGGGACGGCCACGACCTGTTCTTCGTCATCGAGTATCCGGCCGCCATCAAGCCCTTCTATATCATGGTGAAAGAGGACGACCCCGAGTTCTCGTATTCCTTCGACCTGGAATTCCGGGGGGATGAGATGGCCTCCGGAGGGCAGCGAGAACATCGCACGGATCGCGTCGAAACCCGCATGCGGAGACAAGGCTTGGATCCCGACGCGTTCGAGTTTTACCTCAACGCCTTCCGCTACGGAATGCCCACGCACGGCGGTTGGGGCTTCGGGTTGGATCGGTTTGTCTGGAAGGTCGCGGGTCTTGGGAATGTACGCGAGGCAATCCTGTTCCCACGGGACCGGAGTCGTCTCGTTCCCTAAGGGCGCCACGAAAAGGTTTAATCTGCTCTTCGCGATGGTTCGATACGGGGGGAACCCGAGTGATCGAGTTCAAGGTCTACGTGGGCAAGGGAGGCGGGGAACTCGCTCGGGTGACGGAGGCCCTCGCGACGAAGGCGGTGAACATCCGCGCGATCGCAAGCGAGGCGGAGAGCACGCAGCCGTTTTACCGGATCGTGACCAACGACGTGAACACCACGCGGAAGGCCCTCGACATGGCGGGTCTCGGCTACGAGGAGAGTGAAATCCTCACCTCCAAACTCCTCGACCGCCCCGGAGAGTTGGCCAAGGTCGCACGGCGCCTTCAGCGTGCCAATGTTCACATCAGCTCGCTCTACATTCTTGGATCCCAGAAGGGGAGGACGGAGATCGCCATGACCGTCGACGACCTCGAGGGAGCTCGGAAACTCCTGAAGCCCTAGGGTTGGCCTGGCGGCTTCTTATAAAACGCCTTGAATTGGACGGGTCGTCCGCATGTGGGGCAGAAGGCGTTCATGTGCGCGTCGGTCACGGGCTCGGTGCCCTCCCAGTCACAAAACGGACAGATGAAGTCGACCATGCCAGGGAAGGAGACGACACCCGAGCTATAAACGCCCTCTACTTTCGCCCCTCCCTGCTATCCGTATATATAGTCGACCTACCCCTGCCACGCCCGTGTCAGGAGGGACCTTCGAGCGTGAGCTCAAGGGCGTGCTCCGAGGCGATGAGAACGTCCTCGAGCGTGTCACTCGGTCGTGTCCCCCCAGCGAGCGCGAGGCCTATTGGAGCATCGTGAACCGACCCTTTACGGTCATTCGTGCGGCCGGGTCCCTTGGCGTTGATCTCGTGGCCCTGCGGGGAGATGTCTCGTTCCCGATCGAGGTGAAGTCGTCTAAGAGCAAGACGCTCTGGCTGAGCAATACACGACGCACGATCGAGCAGGCCGAGGATCTCCTGGAGGAGTGTGCCCGCTCGGAGCTCTTGCCTCTCTACGCCTACCGTCGAAAGAACGTCCGGGGCGACAGTTGGCGCCTCTTCACGCTGAATGGAGCCGCGGTTACGGCTCGTCTCAGGAAATTTCAGCGAAAGATTCCCTCTGCGGATTTGAGCAAGGGGGGAAACCACATCCTTCGGTGGGACGACGGACTGCCCCTGCACGCATTCATCGACTTCGTGGCAGGCGGGGCCGGGGGAACACGACCAAAGGGGTAAACACCGCCCGTCCCTAACAGGGAAGACACCGCGATGGAATTCGAACGATTGCCTGAGCCCCTTCAGTTGAAAGAGGAGGTCCTCGAACTCCTCACCAAACACCCTGAAATGCGCGAGGAGGGAAGCCACGCCGTCGCCGATCCCATCAGCTACTGGTATGGGAATAAGCTGCCCCGCTACCTTTGGAAGGGGGGTTGGGCGGAGAGGCTACGGGCAGTCGGGGTTGCCGAGGACCAGTTCATGCAGACCATCGGCGCCCACCGAATCGGCTTCCTCCGTTGGATTGATGACGAGATGGGGTGGGAGAAGCTGATGGATTTCATGATTCTGTCGGCCGCGAAGCTGCTGAAAGGTCAGCCTGCGGAAGTGCAGACCTAGTCGTCTTTGCGGAGGTTCCCTCAGCACCCGCGAGGCCCCTCGAAAATCGACATGTTGGTGGCGCGGGCGCGACGCGCGGTTCCCGGACCCCTATGTTTAGGTCATCCTACGGGTTCATCATGTTCAAACGCCCCATGACGAGAAGGAGGTGAAACGTAAATGGGACTTCTAGAACGGCTTGAAAGGGTCGACACCAAGCTGGAGGACCTCAAAGAAGCCATCCAGGAGATTCTCGATGACTTCGACGAGGCCTACGAGGTGCTGAGCGTCGAGGTGGTCGAGGACGAGGACGGGGCCGAACACCTGAGGGCTACCTTCGACCTCCAGGATGAGGATTAGGCCATCCGACTTGGCACGGCCCTCCTTCCCTGGCGCTCCCAAGCTGCGGGCCGGCGTCGTCCCGGGACCCGGGATAAATCTTGAATATCATGTGTTAAGTATCGTAGAGCCATCACCCCCCAGGGGGGGTCCTGTGGAGGAAGAGCCGCAAGAGCAAGACCCATCGACGAACGCGAGGGTCGCCCGACGGGCCATCTGGGCCACTATCATCGCCATCGTGGCTAGCAGCCTATGGCTGGCTGGTATCCTAGTATTCTGGGCGTTCTTGTCGTCCGGTTTTACCTTGTTTCAGAACATCATTGTCCTCGTCGCCTCTTTGGTCATAACAGGCGGCATCATTGGCGCCGCCTTCATGTCCGTCGCCTTCTTGGAGCACCCCAAGTGGAGAAGAATTTGATTAGCGGGTTCCTCTAGAATAGAATAGAGACTAGGGATCAAGCGAAACTGTAATCAGATCTCGTTTCCAGTTGAACAAGGCGACGGTCAATTCCATTTGAAATCCTCGGAAAAACACCTGTGGCAACGACAATTTCTGATCGCCAAATTGGGTTCCGCGGGTCCAGGGGGGGACGTGCGCCTCCTGGCCGGCCGTCGGTCAATCAACCATCCCTCGTGTCGACGACGCAGAAGAGGTTACCCTCGGGGTCGGCGAGGACCACAAAGTCTTCCCGAGTCTCGCGGGGCCGGTATCGGGTGGCGCCAACGCGGAGCAACCGTTGGACTTCTCCTTCTTGGTCGTCGGTGTAAAGATCAAGATGCAGCTGGCCCCGTTCGGGCTCCATCTGGTCGATGGACACATTGGGCCCTTTTCCCGCAGGGTCCTTCAAGATAACGAACGGGTCTCCGGGGGTGGGCGGCCTCTGCGGACCGTAACGGAGTGCCTCCTGCGAGAAGGACGTCATTCGAGCGAAGTCGTCGCAGTCGATCACGATGGGCCCGATCCGTACCGTGCTTTCGGTCACCACGGCCATGACTCGACCGTCAGGCAAAATAGTTCACCAGTTCATGCACCGACAGGCCTATCGGAACTGGACCTGCTGGAAGGATCCCCGCGGAAGGGACTCTGGAATGGACTGTTGCTCGATGTGACGTGGGGGGCCAGGCAACGGCAGTAACCCCTCATCTGGTCTAGCCATAGCCTCGTAGCTGAAGGCATCTTGGTGGCGCTTGCGGCCGCACAGTCTTTTCCAGGTACAAGTACAAACCAAGCCTCAGCACTCATAGGGTCGTTCACACCCAGGGGGTCACCGACCTCTATTCATCACAGGCGGGCTCGGATGGTCACACCCGGTAATAGCATTCGGGCGACGAGAAGGGAATCGGGGCAAGGCCGGCTCCGGTTCTCACTGGACATGCTCATCAAAGCCGGCGAGCCAGGGATGGTCGGGATAGCACGCCCCAATCGATATACGAAACCACTCGGCTGGCTCGTCGGCCAGCAGAGGACGGGCAACTCGGAAGTCCGCCTCGTCGATCTCACCGGGCTCCTTCGCCTTGTAGAGGAGCACAATTTCCGGGGCCAGGTAGGGGAGACCGGTCGCGGACTTGTGCCCCATCTTGGAAAGCGGCCGTGCGATCTCCATCATGCGGCGGAATCTCCAGACACCCCCCGTGGATTCATTCAGGAGAATCTCCAGATCCGCCTTCCCGTGCAAAGCGTGAACCTCATGGATCGGGAGGTCAAGGCGAAGCCCCTTCTCCCAGGGTTCCAGCCCTGGCTTCCCGGGTGTGACATAATGGAACTCCCAGTCCGGGAGGTGGGTCCGAAGAGCCTCCTGATCTCGGCGTAGGAGGGCAATCTCAACGTCCTCATGAGGTCGCGTGACTCGACCGACGTGGAGGTCGATGGCCCACCCGCCAGCAACGAACCAAGGCTGGGGGAATCCTCCCAACAGGTCGTTGATGTAAGCAAGATCCTCGAAGGCTGGCAGCGCCATCGTCCCCGCCGGAGAGTCGTTGGTTGTTCATCAGGATTCGGGGTAGGATCCATGCCAACTGCTAAGAAACGACCCCGCCTCTTGGCTCCCGCCTCACCATGACCAAGCCGCCCGTCGTCATCGTGACGTACGACCCCCTGTGGCCACGCCTCTTCCAAGCCGAGTCGGAGCTCATCCGGAAACAGATCGGATCGTACCTGGAGGCCCTCGAACACATTGGGAGCACCGCTGTGCCCCGTCTTGCCGCCAAGCCCATCATCGACATCATGCCGGGGCTCCGGCAACTCTCCGACGCGCGGGAGTGCATCGAGCCCCTAGCCGCCATCGGCTACGAATACGTGCCCGAATACGAGAACGAGCTACCGGAGCGCCGCTACTTTCGGAAGGGCCCTCCGGAAGGAAGGACACACCACGTGCACATGGTGGAAAATGCCACCGCGTTCTGGCAACGCCATCTCGTCTTCCGTGACTACCTGAGGACCCATCCGGAAACGGCGGAAGAGTACGAGGCTCTGAAGCACCGCTTGGCCCGCGAGCATCGCACCGATCGGGATGCGTACACCAGCGGGAAGACGCCCTTCATCGAGGCCGTGGTCGAACGGGCTCGCCGGGAGACCGAACGCGGGACGCCTTAGGGAGGCCTCCCCGCGCACGATGGAGGGGGTTGCTCAAACTCTTTAACCCGTCCGAGGAATGGTCGGTTCGAGACCACGATATGAAAATCGTTCCCGATACAAGCGTCGTCGTCGACGGACGCATCACGAGCATCGTTCGGCGCAAGGAACGGGGGGCGGCAGAGGTCATCGTCCCCGAGGCCGTCGTCGCGGAGCTGGAGGCCCAGGCCGACCGAGGGCAGGAGACGGGCTACAAGGGGCTGGAGGAACTCGGGGAGCTCGCCCAACTCGCCGACAGCGGCGCCATCAAGCTGCGATACGTCGGAAATCGTCCCACCCTGGACGACATCAAACTGGCCGGAGGCGGAGCGATCGACGCCGCCATCCGGTCCGTCGCGGAGGAGGAGGGCGCCACCCTCATCACGAGCGACTGGATTCAGGCACGCGTCGCCGAGGCGAAACGGATCCCTGTCGAATATCTGCGCCCCAAGACCAAGGGGAAGCGGCCCAAGCCCGGTCTGCTGAAGTACTTCGAACCGGACGTCATGTCCGTCCACCTCAAGGTCAACACGGTGCCCCGCGTGAAGGCAGGGAAACCCGGTCAGATGATCCTGAAGACCGTGGGCAAGGAGAAACTGGGAGAGCAGGAGGTCAAGCGCATGGCCCGCGAGATCCTGGCGGAAGCGAAGCAGCATCCGAAGGGGTTCGTGGAGATGGACGAAGGGGGGGCGACCGTCGTGCAGCTCGACGACATTCGGGTCGCCATGGCTTGGCCTCCCTTCTCCGATGGCCTGGAAATCACCGCCGTTCGTCCCGTGGCCCACGTCAGTCTGAAGGAATACAAGTTCGCGGAGATCATCCAGGAACGACTGCGGGATCGGTACCGTGGCCTCCTGATTGCCGGGCCACCAGGGGCGGGGAAGAGCACCCTGGCACAAGCGGTCGCAGAATACCTTCACGAGATCGGGTGGATCGTCAAGACGATGGAGAAGCCACGCGATCTGCAGGTCATCGACGAGATCACGCAGTACACGGCCCTCGAGGGCGACATGAGCCGAACCGCCGACCTCCTTCTGCTCGTCCGCCCCGATTACACCATCTATGACGAACTCCGGAAGACGGCGGACTTCCAGGTCTTCGCGGACATGCGGCTTGCCGGGGTAGGCCTCGTGGGCGTGGTGCACGCCACGCGAGGAATCGACGCCATCCAGCGGCTCATCGGACGTGTTGAGCTCGGCATGATACCCCAGATCGTGGACACCGTGCTCTTCGTGGAAGATGGGGCGATCCGACAATTCTACAACCTGCGCTTCTCGGTGAAAGTGCCCACCGGCATGGTCGAGGCGGACCTGGCGCGGCCCGTCATCGAGATCGTGGATTTCGAGTCGGGACGCACCGAGTTTGAGATCTATACCTACGGCGATCAGGTCGTCGTGATGCCGGTCGAGGAGGGGGAGGAGAGCAGTCCGTTGAAGAGCCTCGCCGAGCGGCAAATCGCATACGAGCTGGCTCGGTTCGTCAACGGTCCGGTCCACGTCTCCCTGGAGGGAGAGAGCGCGGCCACGGTCTATATCGCCGAGAAGGAGATCGCCGGCGTGATCGGCCGAGAGGGACGTCACATCTCTGAGATCGAACGAATCATCGGCATCAAATTGAACATCCAGCCCCTGAAGGCGCGGACGCGAAAGGCGCTGCCGCGCGCCGAGGGCACCCCGGCGAAGGTGGACATGGAGCGCCGGAACGTCGTCGTCCGGGCCGGAGGAGAATTCTCAGGGCAGCACGTGGAGGTCCGCGTCGCCGGCGAGCCCCTCTTTCAGGGGACGGTTGGACGAGACGGCCTCATCCGGGTCGCCAAGGGAAGTGAGGATGGGAAGACCCTCCAGGACGCCTTCTTTGCCAACAAACGGGTGACCGTGGCCCGCCTGAGCTAAGCGATGCCCCTCATCACCCTCCTTTCCGACTTCGGACCCGGCAAGTACGTGGCCGCGATGAAGGGCGTGATCCTCTCCATTAACCCGGAGGCCACGCTCGTGGACTTGGACCACGACATTCCGCCGCAGAACGTGCGCGAGGGGGCGTTCGTGTTGGGAGCGGTGGTCCCCTATTATCCCTCCGCCATCCACCTCGCGGTCGTCGATCCGGGGGTCGGCGGGCCTCGCAGACCCTTGGTCATCGAGGGGGAGAAGGGGATCCTCGTGGGCCCCGACAACGGCCTCCTCCTTCCTGCGGCCGCGGCCCTCGGTGACTTCACCGCCTACGAGCTCTCCAACGAGAAGTACCGCCTCCCCGAGGTGTCTCACACCTTCCATGGCCGCGACATCTTTGCCCCTGCTGCGGCCCACCTGAGCCTCGGCGTGGAACCCTCGGAGATGGGCAAGGCGGTCCGTTCTCCCATGGAGCTGGACTTTGGAGTGTACGAGGTCACGAAGGACGTCATCCGGGGAGAGATCCTCTTCGAAGATCGCTTCGGGAACCTGATCACCAACGTTCCCGAGGAAGCCCTTCCGTCGTGGATGTCCTTTGGAGGCTCCTATTCGTTGGAAGCGGCCACGATCCACGAGGTCTCCTTCGTCAGGACCTACGCGGCCCACGATCCGGGGAAGGCCCTCCTGACCGTCTCCAGCGACGGATACCTGGAAATCGCGGTGAACTGGGGTCACGCCCGGGAGACCGTCAGGCTCGGGCCAGGCGAGCGATTCGTCGTACGAAAGTCCTTCGCAAAGAAACCGTAGCGGGGCTCATCGTGGCCAGGTTACTCCGAATCTGCGCCTGTTCCAACGCCTCCGCCTCCGACCTCGGACCAGGCACGAGCAACGCGCCCAAGTCAAGATAACCCTAATTAGCCTAGGCCTCTACCGCTCTTAGGATGGAGAAACGGGTCATCTTCTTGGTCTGCGATGGCTTGGGGGATCGGCCTATCAAGAAGCTCCAGGGCCAGACCCCCCTGCAGGCCGCGGCCACCCCCAACCTGGACTGGTTCACCGCGCAGGGGGCGTCCGGGCTGGTCGATGTCATCGCGGCGGGGGTTCGACCGGGAAGCGATACGGCCCATCTGGCCCTCTTCGGGTATGACCCGCACAAGGTCTACACGGGAAGGGGTCCCTTCGAGGCCGCTGGAGTGCGCCTCGACGTGCAGGAGGAAGACGTCGCCTTTCGATGCAACTTCGCCACCTTGGACCCCGCGGGGAACGTGTTGGACCGCCGGGCCGGCCGGATTCGGGAAGGGACCG
Organism: Thermoplasmata archaeon; assembly: GCA_036444795.1. GTDB lineage: Archaea > Thermoplasmatota > Thermoplasmata > RBG-16-68-12 > JAJISG01 > JAJISK01. The sequence goes on along the minus strand of JAZFPV010000005.1, from coordinate 3,879 downwards.
ATGAGCTTGCGGCCTCCGTCACGGGCATGACCCTGGATGGGACCGAAGTTGCCTTTCGAGAGGGCACCGAGCATCGCGGAGCCCTCGTGCTCCGAGGGAAGGGACTCGATCCCCGGGTGACCGATGGGGATCCCCATGCCGTAGGGGTACCCGTGGCCGAAGTCACGGCCCTCGCACCCGAGGCGGCGAAGACGGCGGAGGTCGTCAACCAATTCGTGGACCGCGCGCGGGAAATCCTCTCCGCCCATCCCATCAACCGACAGCGCCTCCAGGACGGTCTCCCTCCCGCCAACGTCGTATTGCCCAGAGGGGCGGGCCGCCTTGCCAGGATATCTCCCGTCTCCGAAATATGGGGTCTCCGATTCGCGGCGGTGGCGGGCGTCGCCCTGGTGAAAGGGATCTGTCGCGTGGTCGGGATGAATCTCCTCGACGTGGACGGGGCCACCGGAGGCCTCGATTCGGACTTCAACGCCAAGATTTCCGCAGCCATGGAGGCCTTGGAAACACACGATGCCGTGGTGGTAAGCATCAAGGCGCCCGACATCGCGGGTCACGACCAACGGCCCGAGGAGAAGGTCCGTGTGATCGAACGTATCGACCGGGCCTTGGGGCCCTTGCGGGAGGCCTTCCGTGAGGAATGGGTCCTTGGCGTCACGGCGGATCACTCCACGCCCAGCTCGACGGGGGATCATAGCGCAGATCCGGTTCCCCTTCTCGCCTACACCGACGGGGGACGGAAGGATGAGGTCAGGCATTTCGACGAGATCACCGTGGCAAGGGGATCCCTCGCCAGGATTCGAGGGATGGACGTGCTTCCCCTCCTGCTCGATCTGGCGAACCGGACGGAGAAGTTTGGTGCTTGAGGCTGGCGATGGCCCTCCCGACAACTTCTTATTCTGGGCGCCCCTCGACTTGAACCCGTGACCACGGGCGCGTACCCGGCGCCCCAGCGGGACCCCGTCGAGACGACCTTGTGCTCGGCGCGGGTTTGAGGCTCCTGCCATGTACATCAAAGTCACCCGCGAGGACGTCGTGCGAATCCCGCCCCAGCGATTGGGTGAAGACCTGGACGAAGTCGCCAAGGAACTCACCCGGACCACCCTGGAGGGGAACGTGAGCGGGGAGGACGGCCTCACCCTCCTGGCCTCCAACATCGCGCGGGTGGGGGATGGGCGCATCGTCCACGGGGACGGGGCCGTTTATCAGAAGGTCCGCTTCGACGCCCTGATGTTTCAACCCGCCATGCAGGAGGTGGTCGAGGGGAGCGTCGTCGAGGTGCTCAAGTTCGGGGCCTTTATCCGCTTTGGCCCTCTGGACGGCCTGCTGCACATCAGCCAGATCATGGACGACCGGGTCGACGTGGACGAGGACAACCAGCGCCTCATAGGCAAGGATTCGAAGCGGGACCTGCGGATCGGAGACAAGACCCGGGCCCGCATCGTCGCCGTGAGCCTCAACGAGCGAAACCCCAGGGAGAGCAAGATCGGGCTCACGATGCGACAGGCGTCCTTGGGCAAGCTCGATTGGTTAGAGGAGGACCGCAAGAGGGCTCGGCAGGCCCGGGGGCGCTAGACGTGGCCAAGGTGCTCAGGGCGTGTTCCGTGTGTAGCTTCATCACGGAGGAGGATCGCTGTCCCCGAGACGGAACGGAGACCTCCAAGGACTGGCAAGGTTACGTCGTCATCCTGGACCATGCCAAGTCCGAGATCGCACAGAAGATGGAGATCGATGTCAACGGACGTTACGCCCTCCGGGTTCGGTAAGACGCTGCGGCTGCCGGAGGCGATGCGCTCCGAGCTCCGCGTCCCCTTGGGACGGCTCACCGACGCCGCGGGTTTTGACCTGGAGGTCAAGGGTCATGGCAATCTGGTCACCGTGGGGGATTACGTCACGGCCGCCGCTCTCACCGCGTCGCAGCGGCCACGCGTGGCCATCGTGGACTTTCTCGTCGAGAGAAAACCGGACGATCGGTTGAACGACCTTCCCCTCTATGAGGGAGCCAAGATCTTGGACGTGGAGAATCCGGCCGGACAAGTCACGGCAGGGTCCTGGGCGGCCTTGATGCAGGCCTACGATCATCCCGGGCCGGTCGTGATCCGGGTTCGGGGGGAGGAGGACTTGATGGCCCTTCCCGCTATCGCCCTGGCCCCTCCCGGATTCGTAGTGGCCTACGGGCTCCCCTCCCGGGGGGCCGTGCTTGTGGATATCACGAGGGAGAGTCGGGGACGCGCCGATGCCTTCCTGGCCCGAATGGAGGTGTTGAATGGAGATGGAGATCGTCTCTCAGCGGGAGAATAAGCTGCTGGAACGACTCGAGATTCGCTTCCGGGTCCGGCATGAGGAGGGAACCACCCCCTCGCGACCGGAGATCCAGGAGGGGCTCGCGAAGGAGTTGAAGGTCGGCAAGAAGGTGCTCGTCCTCGACAGTGTGCACCCCCAGTTCGGGAAGCGAGAGGCCTCGGGCTATGCCAAGGTCTACGAGTCCTTGGAACATGCACAGCGTCTGGAACGGCCCCACGTGTTGCGCCGAAACGGGCTTGTGGAGGAACCGGCGTGAGGAAACGGGAACTCTATAAGGTGGAAGAAGGCAAAGTCAAGCGAGAACGTCCCTTCTGCCCTCGTTGCGGGCCGGGGGTGTTCCTGGGGCAACACGACGATCGTGTATCCTGTGGTCGCTGCGGCTATACAGAATTTCGGAAGAAGGGCACCTCCACGAAGAAGTGAGTCGGACGGCACCGTGAAAGGCTTATAGCGCAGGGACCTCGGAGGAACCGTCTATGGTCGACATGTTCACGTTCAAATGCGCGGAGTGCGGGGCGACTTTCTACGTGTACGCCATCGGAGAGGGGTATACGACCGCGCGCCTCGAGGGTTCGGAGGGGACCAAGGCCGTCCCGGTCTACTGTCGGAACGACCACAAGAACATGGTGTATTGGACCAAGGAGTGACCCCTCCCGTCCCGCGGCCTCCGCCCGCATAGCTATAGCGCGGCGGGCCCTTCTTGCCATCGCGGGCCTGTAGTGTAGTTATCCTGCGCGCCGAGCGTGCCGGACTGCAATGGACATCACCGGGGCCTCCGGAGCCCCAAACCTGGGTTCGAAAGGCCCTCTCGAGGGCCGGAAATTCCCGGCAGGCCCGCTCCTCTCGCCGCAAAGGCTTAACACATGTCCTCCTCTCGCGGCCTGTGGGAAGGCTCGAGCGCCCCCCGGACAAGGAGGTCGACCGGATCCTCCGGAAGTACGGGAGAATCCGGAGACGTGTGGTCGACTGGAACTGGCCCGATCGAGACGAACCCGAAGAGCCTCCGTGCGACGGCGAGGTGGTGCCCCTCGTTCGGGACGAGGAAGGCCGTCTCGCAGTCGTCCGACATCGCGCGGGAACCGGGGATTTCGTTCTCCCCACCGGCCGGATCCAACCCGGAGAGGGGATCGAGGCGGCCGCCGTCCGTGAGGCCTTGGAGGAGACCGGCTTTCACGTGGCCATCGACGAGGTGCCCGCCCTCCATCGCGTTCGAATCCGCTATCGCGACGCAGAATGGGAGCGTTGGTTTTTTCTCGTGCTTTGCCGCGTGCTCCGCGCGGAGGATGGTCCACAGGACACCGAAGAGATTGAGGCCGTGAAGTTCGTCCAGCTCCCCGGGGAGATGCCCATCGAGTGGGCCCAGGCGGAGTGGCCGATGTGGGTTCTCAAGGACGCCAGCCTTCTCCACCCTCACGCCTTCCTGGTCGGGAAGGCGTCCTCAGACTAGGAGTCTACGAGGGTCTATCGGCCATCTGCCACACTACCTCGAACCCGCACCGCATCTCCGATGGCTCGTTGCGCGAGAGGGGTCAGGTCCATCTTCTTGTGGTTCGCAAGCGGGACCCACTCGGCCGCGGA
>JAZFPV010000004.1:0-2563 GCA_036444795.1 Thermoplasmata archaeon | reverse complement strand
GGGCCCTGCCCGCACTCCTTGGCCCCGAAGGGCCCCTCGGGGTCCACGGTCTCCACGAGAATCGTCTCGATAGGCGGCATGTCCTTTGTGGTGGGGGTCTTGTACTCCAGCATGGAGGGAATCTTGTGGACGCCAAGGCGGAAGACCTGCTCCTCGAGCAGGACCTCCCCAAGCCCCATGTATACGCTTCCTTCCACTTGGCCGACGACGAGTGTGGGATTCAGGGACCGTCCGACATCGTGGGCGATCCAGATCTTGTTCACCTCCACGACCCCGGACTCCCGGTCGGCCGTGACCTCGGCCACGCAGGCGGAATAGCTGTACGCAGGGGAGGGGCCCACGCCGGAACCCTTGTACGGCCCCGAAAGCTCAGGGGGCTTGTACGCCCCGCTGGACGAGAGACTCCCGTGGGCTGCCTCCCCGAGGGCACATGCCTCCTGCCAGGACACACCCACCTCAGGCCGCTGCGCGTCGAGGACCCGGCCGTGTTGAAAGGCGAGCCGATCGATCGGGACATCGAGTTGGGCGGCCACCGCATCCGCGATCTGCGCTCGCAACCGCTCTGCGGCCTGAATGGCCGCGTTCCCTGCCATGAACGTCACGCGGCTGCTGTAGCTGCCCAGGTCGATGGGGGTGAGGTCGGTGTCCCCCGTGATGAGATGGATGTCCTCGGGTTCCAACCCCAGGACCTCGGCAGTAGTGGCCGCCAGGACCTGGTCCGATCCCTGGCCGATGTCGATGGCTCCACAGAAGAGGGCGACGGTCCCACTCCGATCCACCTTCAGCTGGACCTCCGAATGGGGCATGTCGTTCCAGTAGACGGGGAGGCTGGCGCCGCTGATGTAGGAGCTCAAGGCGAAGCCGACGCCATGGCCGTCGGGCAGCTTGCCCATCTTGTCGCGATACCCCGAGGCCTCCAGCACCTTCTCTCTGCACTCCTTGAGCCCGCAACTCGTGATACGGAGCCAGTTGGCGGTGTAGGTGAAGGGTTCGACTAGGTTCTTCAGGCGGAAGTCGATAGGGTCCATCCCCAACTCCCGTGCCAGGTGGTCGAAGTGGACCTCCACTGCGAAACGGGGTTGCGGCGTGCCGTGGCCGCGTTTGGGGCCGCACGGCGGCTTGTTCGTGTAGACGCGCGTGCCCTCGAACTTGTAGGCTGGGATCTTGTACGTGGTGGTCTGCAGGGCCCCGGTGTAGTAGGTGCTGACGACGCCGTAGCTGCCGTAGGCCCCGCCGTCCAGGAAGGAACGGAAGTGCATGGCGGTGATCGCGCCGTCTTTCTTCACCCCCGTCTTCACCCACATCAGCGTGGGGTGCCGGCCCCGGTGGGCGTAGAAGACCTCTTCTCGTGTGAGGGTGAGCTTCACCGGCTTCCCTGTCACCATAGCGAACTTCGCCACGACGATCTCATGGTTGAACGGGTCGCTCTTTCCGCCGAACCCCCCGCCCACCGGGGTGGCGATGACGCGAACCCGGTTCATGGGGAGGCCGAGCACCTTCGCGAGGGCCCGATGGACGTAATGGGGGGTCTGGGTGGAGGACCAGAGGGTGACCTTCCCCTCGGGTTCCCACCGGGCCACCGCGGCATGTTGCTCCATGGGGAGGTGGGTGGATCCCTCGAAGAAGAAAAGGTCCTCTCGCGTGTGATCGGCGTTCGCGAAGGCCGCGTCCACATCTCCGAATTCGAGGGACACGGCCTTGTGGATATTGGGCCCGAACCGGAGGGTCTCAATGGGCTCGCCTTCCTTCTCCAAAGCCTCCTCGATGGTCATGTACGACGGCAGTTCCTCCAGCTCGACCTCGATAAGCTCCGTCGCTCGCTCTGCGGTGTCTTCATCCACGGCGGCCACCGCTGCGATGGGGTCCCCCACATACAGGACCCTCTCCGTGCAGAGGGCTTCCTCGTCTTGACTGACCGGGAGGATGCCGTACTTCTCCGGGAGGTCTTGGCCGGTTAGGACTGCGACGACGCCCGGTAGGGCTTCGGCCCGTGACGTATCCAGGGACTTGATGCGGCCGTGGGGCAGGGGGCTGCGGAGAAACTTGGCGAAAAGCATCCCCGGAAAGTGGAGATCGTCTGCAAACTGGGCCTGCCCGGTGACCTTCGCCGGTCCGTCCACCCGGCCTCGCGGTTTGCCGATGACGGAAAAGTCCGTCACGCGGCCACCTCGGCGACGGTCGCTTTCCCCTTTGCCTTCTCCGTCCCCATCCGGTCGGCCGCCAGTTCGACGGCCTCAAAGATCTTCAGGTAGCCGGTGCACCGGCAGAGGTTGCCGCTGAGACCGTCCTGAATCGCCTCCCGATTCGGCGTCGGATCGGCGTCAAGGAGGGCCTTGGCCGCCATCAGGAAGCCGGGAGTGCAATAGCCACATTGGGCCGCGCCGAGGTCCGAGAAGGCCTGTTGGAGCGGGTGGAGCTTCCCGTTGTGGGCGAGGCCCTCTATCGTCTTGACCTCCTTTCCTTGCACCACGACAGGCAGGGTGAGGCACGAGAGGACGAAGAGGTCGTCCACGAGGATCCCGCACGTGCCGCACTCCCCCAGCTCGCATCCGTGTTTCGTCCC
>JAZFPV010000003.1:0-2972 GCA_036444795.1 Thermoplasmata archaeon | reverse complement strand
ATGGAACCCATCATGTAGAAGTTGGAGGGGCGATCCGCGACGTGGTACAGCTCCCGGGAGGGATAACCCAGGTTGCACACGAGGGGGTGCCCCAAGCCCCCAAGGGCCCTGAGCGCCTCCATCCGTTTCAAGCCCAGACCTCCGGAGTTAGGAGGACCACCGCGATCCCGCGATTCTCAAAGGCCCTGCGGGCAAGTTGGGAGATGGCAGACAGCTCGTCCGGACTCGTCACGCGTTGGTAGGGGATCTGGAGGGCGTCGAGAAGCTGTGGGGTGGCCTCGCCCATGGGCACCTGGGCGCCGATGGGCTCCCCGGACCCACCGCGTTGGGCCACGAGAAGGAACAGAGGCAGCCCGTACAGCTGGGTGAGAGACGCCAGCGCGTTGATGCAGTTGCCGAGTCCCGAGTTCTGCATGAGAAGGCAGGGCTTTCGTCCGCCCAGATGGGCTCCGGCGCACACCCCGACCCCCTCTTCTTCTCTGGTAACCGGGACGTGTGCGATGGCGGCCTCGGAAAGCCGCTCCAACACCCCCGCCAGAAGACTGCTCGGCACGCTGCAGGCGAAGTCGACGCCCGCATCCTTCAATTCCTGCAAGATCCGTCCATCCACGTCGTCAGCCATCGTCTCGCCCCCGCTTCCTCCGTGTCTACTTCGCCGGTTAGGGTGGACTTTCGCCGCGACCTGCCTCACGCGCGCCGGGGAACCCCCATTCGGTCACTATCTTCCTGGGCCACCCGAGCCGCCTCGACGGCCTGCTTCGCATCCTCCTCCGTCCCCAGCGCCGCCTGCCCGACGACCGCCTGGTTGGCGGGATTGATGACGCCCAGCGCTCCTCCTATCCTGCCTCTTAAAACGCGCCCGCGATGAGAAGCTTTCCATCCGCTTTGACCACGGTGTTCTGGCCCATTACCCGGTCCCCTCCCTTTACTGGGGGCCTCGGGAAAAAACGTTCTGTTCCCGACCCGAAACGCGCCCCTCGACGACCTTTAGGTTTATCAGACCAGGCTGGCTTCGCGGCCTCGCAGGCGTGAGCAATGGAGGAGAGCGAGCGGGGGGCGTCCTCGGATTGGGATCGGTATGCCCATTACACCCCCCCCAATCCTCTCGTCCGCTGGCTCTTCCTGGACCTGATGTACCGGGGCTACATGGACCTCCTCCGGCGGGCCGATTTCAGCGGACCAATCTCCGTTCTCGAGCTTGGAGCGGGGACGGGCTATACGACGCTTCGACTCTGTGAGTCGCTTCCTGTCCGAAAGATCACCCTCGTCGATTCCAACGGGGCGATGCTAGAGACGGCGAGACAGACTCTGGCCGCCCTCGAGTGCGAGAAGGCCTTCCTCCACGAGGATGTACTGGAGTTTTCCCTGGAAGAGCGGTTCGACGTCGTGCATAGCGCCGGCTTGGTGGAGCACTTTGAAACGCCAGATCGGAAACGGCTCCTTCGTGAGCATGCGGACCGCACGCGCCCGGGGGGGTATTGCGTCTTGTACGAGCCCAAGCCGACGTTAACTTACCGGTTCTGGCGGCGGTTGGCGGAAGGAATGAATGTCTGGCTGTACACCGACGAAGTACCGCTGGAGGAGGACCTCCTCGTCCGAGAGGTGGGGGAAGCGGGCCTGCAAGTCCTGGGAACCAACCACTTCTGGCGAGGGTTCCTCACCGAGGTCGGGATCATCGCGCAGAAACCAGGGGTTCTGGACTGAGGACGGAGTCCTGACGGGGAGAACTTGGGATGAGCGAGGCTTCCCTCGACACGGCCCGGGCGTGGCTGGAAGAGTATGGCCTTCTCCTCGTCGTCGACACCCGGTTGCCCAGCGTGACGGGCTTGGTCACCGGAGAACCCATTAAGGGCTCCTGGTGGGGTCACCCCCAATCGCACGCCATCTTCGCCGTGGTCGAGCAGATGGAGGGGTACGGACAGGCCCTGCAGACGAAGCTTGTGGCCGGCAAGGTCACCTTCGTCCATCGCCCTCTGTGGCCGGCCCTGGCCGGGGCGGGATCGACTCAAGATCCGTGGCAGGTTGATGGGCTCTCCCGGGAGGAGGAACGGCTTCTCAGGACGGTCGAAAAGGCAGGATGGGTGCGAACCGACGAACCGGAGCGGCTGGCTCCTCTCGATTTGAAGACGGTCCGCAAGGCGGCAAAGAAGTTGGAGACGCATCTCCTTGTTGTCAGCCGTGAAATCCACACAGCAACGGGAGCCCACGCCCGGATCCTGGAAACCTGGGCGGCCTGGGCCCAGCGGGTGGGATTCAAGGATTCCTGGAAGCCCGCCGGGGAGGGACGTCGAGAGTTGGAGGCCACGCTAGGACGGCTGAATCGACGGTTTGAGGCCAAGGCTCGACTGCCGTGGCAAGACAGTTAGGGCCGCTCAATCCTCGCCCAGGAAGGGCCGAGCCTTCTCTGGGTCGTCGACGATGATTCCCAGATCGGATCGGCCGTGCATGCGGTTCAGCTGGACGAGAGACATGATGTTCACCCCGGCTTCCGCGAGTCGCCGCGTGACGGTAGCGAGCGCCCCGGGGTTATCCTGGAGTGTCACGACCAGGAGCTCGACTTCCTCGAAGGTGACGTTGTGCCCCTCGAAGACCTCGCGGGTGGCCCCGACGTCGGAGGTGAGCAGGGTGACACGGCTTTCGCCGCCCACGGCCTCGCCCCCGGATGCCTCCAAGTTGATGCCGCGCTCCGCCAAGGCAGCCGCCACGTGAGCGAGGGCCCCCGGGGCGTCCTTCAATTTCACGCGAAATGCGGTTGGCATAGCTCCCCATCGAGGCGCCTCCAAGCCAGAGGGGCCGAAGAGACGCAGGAGCCACGACAGCTTGTGGCTCGATAAACCTTTCGCGGCCCTCCTGAGAGGTCGCCGGCTCCGAGAAGCTACTTCCGCCGTCGCAAGAGAAGAGCCACCAAGAGAATCACAATTCCCGCGATGCCCAGTACGAGAGTGGGTCCGAAGGGTCCGGTTGGACTCAGG
>JAZFPV010000002.1:0-2244 GCA_036444795.1 Thermoplasmata archaeon | reverse complement strand
ACGGGGCCCCCGCTCGTGCGGTCCTATGGGAGGAAGCGCCCCTCAAGGCGTTCTGACCGATCGGGGCTTGCCAGTTCAAGGGATTCCCCCTCCCTCCCCCTGCCACACCAGTACGTCCTTGATGACCTCTCTCCCGCGCGCTCCAAACACGATTTCGAACTCCCGCCAGGGATGCCGATCGCTGATGAAGGCGTGAATCTGTTGAGGGTAGCGGTCCAGGATCGCGCGGAGGTAGCCCAGGGCCCGGCGAAAGTGGGAGGCGTTGGAATTGACGGTGCCGAAGACCACCTGGTTGGCCAGGACCATCTCCCGGACGATGGCCGTCGCGTCCACCTCCACCCTCATCTTCTTCCCGGGGACCCCGAGGAGGACCATGATCCCGTTATCCCCCAGGGCCGGCAAGAGATGGAAGGGAACCTGAGGGGCTCCCGTGGCTTCGACGATGATGTCGAATCCGTCGAAATCACGAGCGAGGGTCAGGGGATCCACCTCCCGGGCGTTCAGGTGGTGGGCCCCCAGGCTCTCGATGAGCCGGGACTTCTCCGCGTCGTCGGCCTGGCGATCCATCGTGAGAACCTCCGCGCGTTGGAGTCGGAGAAGGAAGGTCGACATGAGACCAAGGGAGCCCGACCCGGCCACGAAGGCCTTCTTCTCTGCGAGGTCCTCCGTCTCCTTCCAGGGGAGCCGCCTCTGGATCATCAGGACTTGATCCAGGGCTTTCACGACCACGCTCAACGGTTCCGTGAGGACGGCCACCTCTCGGAGCCCGGCGTCTACCGGCACGAGGTAATCTTCCGTGTCCGTCCAGCGCTCCGAGTTGAAGCCGTGGATTCCGTTGATGCCGCGCTCTCGGTAGAGGCCCGTGAAACAGAAGTCGCTCTGCCCGGACTTGCACGGGAGACACAAATCACAACCGCGCCGAACGGTCGGCGTCACCAGGTCCCCCATACGCAGCCCGCTTCCGTTCGGGGCCTCGATGACCCGCCCTAGAGCCTCGTGACCCAGGGTGAGGTACTTCTCCCCCTTCGGCGCGGTGCCGTATTCACCCCGAGAAATCTCCCGATCGGTGCCATCGATGCCGACTTCCAGGGTCTCCACCAGCACCTCATCGCGGCCCCGCGTCGGTTCGTCGTCCTCGATGAGGCGCACCCCCGGCTTGGGCGGCTCGACGACGATCCGATGCATCGGCTTCCCAGCGGGCGAGAGGGTTGATTAATCTTTCTCCTTGGGTAGTTGACCTCCCGGCCCAGGGAAAGGTCCCAGGCAAGGCTAAATAGGCGCGCGGTCGCTAGCGCAGAGCGGTCTCCATGGCACAGCCGTTTTTCATTGACGGGGAGTGGGTCGAGAGCGAATCCGGGGCGTTCCTGGAGGTCTGGAATCCCGCCACAGAGGAGATGGTCGATCGCGTCCCCGAAGGCACCCGGGAGGACGCAAGGCGGGCCCTCGACGCGGCCGCGGAGGCGCAGACGGCCTGGGAGGACGTTCCCGCATCGGAGCGGGCCAAGCTTGTTCTGCACTGGGCCGACCTGATTGAACAGAACGTCGAGGCCATCGCCAAGATTTTGACCGCCGAAGAGGGAAAGCCCCTCAAGGAGGCGCGGGACGACGTCAATGGAGCCGCGGCGTACGCGCGGTATTACGCGAGCCTGGCCCGACAGATCGAGGGGGAGGTGCTCCCGGCTGAGGCGAAGGATCGGACGATCATGATTCTCCGCGTCCCCGTGGGGGTCGTCGCGGGAATCACCCCCTGGAACTTCCCGGCCGCCATGGTCACACGGAAGGCCGCCCCCGCCCTCGTTGCCGGGGATGGGGTGGTCCTCAAGCCTTCCTCCACCACGCCCCTGACCGCGATCGAGCTGGTGAAGCTGGCGGAGAAGGCCGGGGTCCCCAAGGGTCTCCTGAATCTCGTCACCGGGCCTGGCCGCACCGTGGGGGACGAGCTGGTTCGGAACCCCACGACGCAGCTCGTGACGATGACGGGGAGCGTGGAGACCGGCCAGAGGATCATGGAGGCCGCGAGCGCCAACCTGACCAACGTAGTCTTAGAGCTCGGCGGCAAGGCCCCATTCATCATCTGGAAGGATGCGGACCTGGAGTGGGCCGTCCGTAGCGCCCTCTGGGCCCGCTATTGGAATGCCGGCCAGACGTGTATCTGCAACGAACGGACCTACATTCAGCAGGATGTGTACGAAGCGTTCAAGCGCAAGTACCTCGCGGCCGTCCAGGATCTCCGCATCGGGGACC
>JAZFPV010000001.1:0-4122 GCA_036444795.1 Thermoplasmata archaeon | reverse complement strand
GTTCCTCCACCGCGACGACATCGCTCACCTCCGCGGTTCGTCCGTTCCGAGCACGATGGACGCGAGCGGTCTTTGTGGGTCCGCGCCTCACAGGGGGACCTCCGGGATCAACTCGACCAAGGCGTTGTAGTCTGGCATGCCGGACTCCGGGTCGACGATGCCCTGACGGATGAGTACGTTTGCCTCCGGCCAGTACATCTGCACGTTATGAGGCTTGATCCGGGCCACCTTGCACCGGCCCCGGAACGACCCCGCCTCGGACCGCACCAGAAGGGGGTGTCCGTCTCGCAGACCGAGTCTCATCGCGTCTTCCGCGCTTATGAGCACGTCATCCCTCCTCGCACCAATCATGGGGTCTCGTTCGGCGTGGACCATGCTGTTGAACTGTTTCCCCCTCCGCGTGCTTAGCAGGAACCACCCTTCAGGCAGGTCTACCTCGGGTGGGGCGAGGGGGGTGAACCGGGCGCGGCCATCGGGCATCGGGAATATCCCTCCTTCGCACAATTGGGGTCCGCCCCATTGAATCGCGTCTCCCTTCTCTCCCAGGTCTTCAATCCCGTGGTAGAACGGGACGGCTTTCGCGATCTCGGTTCGAATCTCCGCCGGGTCTTCCACCCGAAGGAGGTCCCGCTGATCCGGTCGAACCCGTCCCGCGAGATCGAGGAGGATTTCCCATTCCGTCCGCGCTTCCCCCGGACGCGGGCCGGGAATCTCCGGGCTGAAGTAGATGCGCCGCTCCGTCGAGGTCTCCGTCCCACCCCCTCGTTGCTCATACCGCGTGGCCGCCGGGAGGAGGAGGACGCTCTCCCCCGGCTCCACCAGCATCTGCGAGGTCAGGACGATGTCTTGGTGCACCCGTAGGGGGACCCGCGCAAGGGCCTCCCGAATCACCTCAGGTTCCGGGAGGGTTTCAAGGAAGTTGCCGCCAAGGCTGTAGAGCACATCGAGACCTCCGGCGTGGGCTCGCTGAATCATCTGGACCGCGTTGAGCCCGGGGTCGGTGGGGGGCCGGAACCCCCAGAGGGCTTCAAAGTCGGAGGCGGTCTGGTCCGAGACAGGAACGCCACCCGGAAACTTATCAGGGACGCAACCGACCTCCGCGCCACCTTGGACGCCGCTGTGGCCCCGAATGGGCATGAGCCCGCAACCCGTTCGTCCCACCATCCCGCGTGCGAGGGCCAGATTCACGATCGCCTTCACGTTGTCCACGCCAAACCGGTGTTGCGTGATCCCCATGGACCAGACGAAGACGGCCGACCGGGCCTTCCGATAGCGTGATGCAAAGTCGAGCATCTCGCCGCGAGAGACACCGGAGTATCGTTCGAGGAGGTCCCAGGGCTGGGCGGCCACGGCCTCCGTCAATGCCTCAAACCCGGCCGTGTGGGATCGGATGAACCCTTCGTCGAGCCACCCGCGTTCGATGAGGTGCTTCAATACACCGTTGATGAACGCGATGTCCCCGCCCATGTGCACGGCATAGAAGCGGTCGGCGATCTTCGTGCCGAACACGGCGGACTCGGCGACGCTGGGCACCCAGTACCGCTCAAACCCGGGTTCGCGGAAGGGGTTCACCACGAGGACCCGCGCGCCTCTCTGCTTCGCGTAGTACAGGTACTTTGTCGTGACCGGCTGGTTGTTCGGGACGTCGGACCCGAAGAAGACGAGGAGATCCGAGTCGATCCAGTCGCTATAGGAGCAGGTGCTCGCCGCGACGCCAAGGGATGCCTTGAGTCCCGTCGTGCTCGGAGCGTGGCAGACTCGTGAGGAGTTGTCGACGTTGTTCGTGCCGAGAAATCGGGCCACTTTCTGAGCAATGTAGTACACCTCGTTCGTGATTCCGCGGGAGGTGAGAAAGAAGGCAAGCCGGTTCGGATCGGTCTCTCGAATGCGCCTCGCGACGGTGTCCAGCGCGGTGTCCCAAGAGATGCGACGAAACCCCCCCTCCCCTCGACGTCGCAGCATGGGGTAGGGGAGTCGGCCCAACTGACGGAGTTCCCGAGAAGAACGCCTGCGGAGGCGATCGAGGTCCCGGAGGTGGGAGACATTCAGCGGTCCCATCGTGTTGAGTTTGAGCAGGTTGAGCCGCACCGTACACAAGTGAATCCCGGGCATCGTGAAGTCACGCATGCCCGTGGTCCCGAGGGCGCACCCGTCGCACACGCCATCCGCCAGGATCCGCCAGGCGAACCGAGGATGGCGCCAGTTCTCCTTGATCGTGCGGAAGATCTCGAGATAGTGGTGGGGCTTCACCTCCCCAAGGCCGTTTGGCATGCCTCCGGCCCAGAGGGCACGATTGAATCTGGGATTCCGGCGGGCCTTCGGCACCGAACGGGAACCGCCGGGTCGGTATATGGGCTTGACCCGCCCGTACTTTCATCGACCTCTACCGGAAGAGGCTAGGTCTCGCCTTCCTACCAACCGGGGCCATGAGATATGACAGGTTGAAGGAGTTCAAAGGACGGAAATACACGGGCATGGCCGTGGGGGGGCGTCACACATGGATCTATCCCAACGGACTTTGGAAGGAGCGGAAGGTCGCCCCCGACCGATGGGAATTTACCCTCTCCGCGGTGAAGGAGCGCGAGACCGAAGCCCCCGACGGTTCGGGGGCCCCTATCGACACGCGGTTTCACTGGTACATTCTCGCGCATCAACGCGTGCGAAAAATTGACAGCAATGCCTACAGTACATTCATGTCGGGGGTGAAGTACAAGCTCGCTCACAAGCGAGCGGACCGCGACCGATGGAACACGGAGTATGGCCGAGGGCCATCGGAGCGCGAGAACCTCATCACCATCCTAGAGGAGGCCTTGGCCAAGCTCAAGAGGAAGCGACCACCGAAACGGACGACCAGCCTGGCTGACTTCTAGAGCCCCGTTCGTCGGGAGTACCCCGCTAATCGTAATGGTCCGGGTGATAGACCGCCTCAATCTCGTTCCCGTCGGGGTCGAGGAAATCCGCGACCACACCGTCCCAGGGGCGCTCAACGGGCTCTCGCGTGAACTTCACGTTGTGGGCCCGTAGTCTCTCCGCGAAGGCATCCATGTCCTCGACCTCCAGAACGATCCCCGTCGGCGTGATGCCGTCCTTCGGTTCCTCACTCAACGAGAGGCCGATCTTGCAGAGGGGCTCCTCGGGCCCGACCTCCATCCACCCGAAGTTTCGGGCTTCCAACCGGACCGGAAACCCCAGGGCATCTCGGTAGAACTCGAGAGCGCGATCGAAGTTTGAAACGGAAACCGATGACACCCAGACTCTCGTGGCCACGTCCTTCCCTTTTGCCTCGCCCACTTTCATAGGTACGTCTCCCTGGCGGGTCCACCCACAAATGTGATATACAAAGTATAGTATAAAACATCCGTCGGGAACCAAAGTATAGCGTGATCTTATGGCATGGTCAGCGGGCACGACCCTCGAGGAGCCAATACTGCCTCAGATTCCCTTCGAAACTTGTCCGATCCGGGCCAGCCTCGGGGTTTTGGGCAGGAAATGGGCCTGCCTTGTTCTTCGGGACGTCGCCTTCTTTGGGGACATGTCCTTTACCCGCCTCCTCCGGAACAACCCCGGGATGACGCCTCGGGTTCTCTCCATGCGTCTCCGAGATCTCCGAGAAGAGGGGTTGATCGTACGGATGGTTGGCTCCCGGAACCCCAGAGACATTCGATACCGGCTGACAGCCAAGGGTGGGGATGCCATCCCCATTCTAACAGCTTTCATCCAATACGGGATGCGCCACCACGCCGACCGTGTCTTTGAGGACCGCAAACCGCGGGCGCTCGGGGACGTCTTCCCAGGGCAGCAGGATCGGATGCTCGGCCGTCTCGGGAGCTTTGCCGAAGAGACTCGACCGGACGAGGGAAGGGAGGAAGCCCGTTAGCGACCCAGGAGCACGCGGTCGAAGGAGAACTCAGGCTTCCGGGCGCGATCCCCCTTCATGTACCAATCGAAAGTCCGCCGTAGGCCCTCTAGCGGATCGGCGGGTTGAAAGCCTAGCGTCCGGACGGCCTTGGAGACGTCGACGGCAAAATCCGTCTCGAAATCCTGGGAAACAGCAAAGTACAGGGGCGGGGCCGAGGCGTTGCCCCCAAGTTCGTGAATCCGAGCGCGAGGAACCGGCACCTT